>DATJPH010000307.1:0-2337 GCA_035506475.1 Bacteroidota bacterium
ACGGGACGACGGGGAACGTGCAGGTGCATGCCGGCGTGACGCCGTCGCGCGTGTCGCTCATGACAGACAACTGACGCGGCCAAGGATGATATCATCCTTGCATATGGGATCAGTCTGTGTTAAATTCCTCACGCCCGCGCAGGCGGCATCGTGAGTCACGCCTCGATCTTTGAAACCGGTCTCTTCGCGTAACGGCGGGGAGACTTTTTTATTTCCCCTCAATGAAATACGGCGCACACTGCTATCTCTTCACCGACCGCTGGTCGGACAAAGACCTTCCCGTTCTCGACCTGGCGAAGGAGCTCGGTCTCAACATGCTGGAACTCTCCGTGGGCGATGACGTCCTCTTCGACCGCCGCATGACAGGGGAACACGCGGCGTCGCTGGGGATCGAGCTCTTCATCGGGCCGGGGGGCACATGGCCGCTGGAATGCGACATCTCGTCGGATGAGCCGGCGAACCGCGCGCGGGGGCTCGACTGGCACAGGCGGCAGGTGGACGCGGCCGCGGAGCTCGGCGCGGTCGCGTATGCCGGCGCGCTGTATGCGCACCCCGGCGTCGTCAAGCGCAGGCGCCCGCCGGCGGACGAGTATTCCCACGCGGCCGAGGGGCTTCACGCCCTTGCCTCATACGCGGCCGAGCGGAAGGTGGTCCTCGCGCTCGAGCCGATGAGCCATTTCAGGACGCACATGGTCAACACGCCCGAACAGATGATGAGGCTGATCGGCCTGGCGGAGCACCCGAACCTGCGCGTCCTCATCGACACGTATCACATCGTCACGGAGATCCGGAGCTACGCGTCGGCCATCCGGACGGTCGCCCCGCGGCTCTACGCGATACATGCGTGCGAAAACGACAGGGGTGTGCCGGGAGGGGGGCTCGTCCCGTGGAAAGAGATCTTCTCCACGCTGCGCGAGATCAAATTCTCGGGATACATCGGGCTGGAGACGTACAATTCATCGGTGGACGATTTTGCCGTGCAGCGGGGAATGTTCCACAACGTCTGCCCGGACGGAAGAGCGTTTGCCGAGCGGGGGATCGCATTCCTGCGGCAAATGGAAGCGGAGGCACACCGGTAGAGCGCTACGGAGAATCCGGACCAGAATCCTGCGGAGCTTCCCCGGCGGAGCGGATCCTCTCGAGCGCGTGGCGGTAGGCGAGCGCCGGACCCCAGTGGCCGCGTGACTGGAGCCAGGCGATGAAACGGTGCATGTCGAGGAGCCGGACGACCGAGAAAAGCACAAACCCGATCCCCGCCGCCCTGACGACGATCCAGAGCGCCGACTCAAGCGGAGAGCCGGAGGCCAGCGTAAATCCCACCACAAGGGCGACGGGGAACCAGAAGAGCGGCCGGAGGAGGTCCCTCAGCCCCTTTTTCATCGCCTCGATCCTGCCGGCAGGTTTCCCATCCAGGGCGACACCTTTCCCCCTCTTCCGGAACACAGCATCCCGGAGGCGTCCCGGCATGCGAGTCCGGCGCTTCCAGGCGATCAGCGTGAGCGCGGAGGAGACTCCACCGCATGCCGCAGACCAGAGCGCAACGAGCACGACCAGTCCAGGGGTCCCGACGTTGAGCAGTTTCGCCCCCCACGCGATGATGGCATCGTACGCCTTCACCAGGTCCCCGCCGACAAAGAGGAACTGGAGCGCGAAACCCTGCAGGGCCGACCATGCGCCGACCAGGAATCCACCGAGCGCAGCGGCGAACATGTTCCAACCGAACACCGTCAGTGCCGTCCCGTACAGGAGACCCTGCATGGTAATGGCGAGCATGGGCCGGAGCCGGTTCCCCGCGGGTGAGAGCGCCTTGAGCGAGGCGGAGATGAACGGCACCCAGACCACCCGCGTTCTCTCGCGGAGGCCGGAAGCCGCGTACGTCATGATCACCGACTGCATGCTCGACATGAAGAGCCCGGTGAGCGGGGCCTGGACGCCGTGAAGCACGGCACCAACAGTCGACTCGAACCCTCCTGCAGCTCCCCCGTAGAGACCCACCCGCATCCAGTCGGGATGGTCGGCGCACGCTCGCCGGAGATCTTCCCACGCACATGGAGACGACGCGTCGATGAGGACGTCGAACCTTGTCCCGAGCCTCTCCGCGATCGCGTGTTCTGTTCCTTCGTGGATGCCGAGAACGAGGAGTCCGGGCTTCGAGGCGACCAGGGCAGGCCAGAGTGCCATGTGTCCGCCCCCGGAGGATTCGACGGGGCCGAATTCATCAATGATGACGAGCCCGGGGTGGCCGCAGGCGGCAAGGCCGGTTGCCCAGAGGGTGAGCTCGCGTGAAGTGTCCGGATCAAACCTGTAAGGCGGCTGGAGGGCCGGATCGCGGACGGC
>DATJPH010000308.1:0-2279 GCA_035506475.1 Bacteroidota bacterium
GCCTACGTGTTCGCACGCGTGTTCCGCTCGCGCGTCACCTGGACGATCGCGCTCGGGTCCATGATGATCGGGTTTGTCCGGCGGAGCGTCGTCGACGCCTGGTGGCCGAAATATTTCGTCGACGTTCACGGGGCCCATTCCTCCTCATTTGCGACGTACGCCCCGTACGTCGTGGCGACGTGGGGGATCGCGCTGGCCGGGATCGCCGGCGGGTTCGTCTTCGGCATCACATCGGACAGGAAGTTCGCCGGGAGGAGGGCCCCGGTCATCGTCTTCGGGTTCCTGGGGATGGCCGCCGTCCTGGCCCTCTTCGGTCTTTCGGACATGCTCAACTTCGGCCCCCTTGCTGCCGCGTGCTGCCTCGTCGCACTCTCGTTCTGCGTCAACGGGGCGCACGGGATGATCGGAGGGGCGGCGTCGATGGATTTCGGGGGGAAGAAAGCGGCGGCGACGGCGGCGGGGATGTTCGACGGGATGCAGTACCTGGCGGGGGCGTTCGTGGGGATGGGCGTGGGGTATATCACGACGCGGTGGGGATGGGGATCATGGCACTGGGCGCCGATCCCGTTTGCGCTGGCGGGGGCGTGGCTGATGTCGCGGCTCTGGAACGCTGTGCCGAAAGGAGGCAGGCCGTGATCGTCATGAAGTTCGGCGGCACGTCCGTCGAGGACGCCGCCGCGATGCGGAACGTCGCCCGGATCGTGAAGCACAACCTTGTCCGCAGGCCCCTCGTCGTGGCGTCGGCGTGCGCGGGGGTGACGAACGCCCTCCTGGCCCTGGCCCGGAGCGCGCGCGAGGCGGGGAAGGAAAAAGCGCTCGACCGGCTTGAGGAGCTCCGCGTGCGCCACAGGAAGATCGCCCACGACCTTTTTGCCGGCGAGGTCCTCTTCACCGTCCAGTCGCAGGTCGACGCACTCCTTGACGAGCTGCGGGATCTCGTCAAGAGCATTGCGATTCTTGGAGAGCTCACCGACAGGTCGCTCGATACGTTTGCAGGCTTCGGGGAGCGCCTCTCCACGCTCCTCCTCTACCACCACATGAGGCAGGAGGGACTCCCCTGCGTCCTTGTGAGCGCGCAGGACGTCATGATCACGAACGCGGAATACACGAAAGCCGCACCCCTGTTCGGCGAGATCAACCGCAGGGCAGCGGAGATTCTCAGGCCGCACATCGAGGGGGGCCATGCGGTCCTGACGCAGGGGTTCATCGGGGCCACGCCCGACAGGATACCGACGACGATCGGGCGGGGGGGGTCGGACTACTCCGCGGCGATTTTCGGAGCGGCGCTCGATGCGGAGGAGATTCAGATCTGGACGGATGTCGACGGGGTGATGACGTCGGACCCGTCCGTCATTCCCGAGGCGCGCGTGATCGAAGAGATGACGTTCCGGGAGGCCGCGGAGCTCGCCTATTTCGGGGCGAAAGTCCTCCATCCGGCGACGATCCTCCCCGCGGTACAGAAGAACATCCCTGTCCGCGTGCTGAACTCGAAGCGGCCGGAGCTCCCCGGGACCGTCATCGTCGCCAGGGGAGGGGAGAACAGCCCCCATGTCGTCAAATCGATCGCCTACAAGGAGGGGATCACGCTCATCACGATCACCTCGACGCGCATGCTGATGATGCACGGTTTCCTGGCGCGCGTCTTCGAGATCTTCGCCTCCCACGGGACGAGCGTGGACGTGATCGCGACATCCGAGGTGAGCCTGTCGCTCACGGTGGATTCCCGTTCGCAGCTCGAAGCGATCGCCGGGGAGCTCACACAGATTGCGGAAGTGGAGGAGGAGCCCGACAAGGCGATCTTCTGCGTCGTCGGCGAGCGCCTCAAGAAGACGCGCGGGATCGTCACGAGCGTCTTCTCCACGCTCGACAGGGAAAACATCCCCGTGAGCATGATCTCGCTCGGCGCCTCCGAGATCAACGTCACGTTCGTTGTCGACGGCAAAGACATCCGCCGGACCGCGATGGCGCTGCACCGGGCCTTTTTCCCCGGCCGGTGATGTTCTCTTTGACCTTGCAATAGTCCCGGGAAATTGTACATTGTTTCACGTAATCACCGCGGCGGAGCTGCTGGCTCCGCCGCTTCCGGTCCTGTTCATTCTGATGCCCGTTGACACGCGCAGTCCCGCATGTGAACGGGCATTGCTGTCTGCAGGCCTGAACACACGATCTCCGCACAATATCAGGAGCATGCATGGAACTCCCCCTCAATCACAAAGAGATGTACCGGCTCCCCTGGAACCTTCCCGATAATGCGATCAGCTGGCTGGAACCGACGAGCC
>DATJPH010000309.1:0-6777 GCA_035506475.1 Bacteroidota bacterium
CTTCTCCAGGAAGCGGGTGATCCTGCCGTCCTGCGCGGTGATCACGACGCCGAACTGGAGAGGGTTCTTGGCGTGCGAGAGGACGATCGTCGCTTTCGCTCTCCTGGATTCGTGGTAACGGAGCGCCGCCGTCAGGTCGAAATCGGTCAGCACGTCTCCGCTGATCACGAGAATCCGCTCCTCCATCCCGTACGTCGCGTTCCGGACGCTCCCCGCGGTTCCGTAGTCGGCTTCCGCCCTCACGTAGTTCATCTTGACGCCGAAGGACCTCCCGTCGCCGAAATATCCGGTGATGACCTCGGGCTGGTAGAAGAGAGAGCCGATCAGGTCGGTGATCCCGTGCGTCCTGAGAAGCGCGACGATGTGTTCCATCATCGGCTTGTTCATGAGCGGGACCATCGGCTTCGGGGTGTTGCACGTAAGGGGCCGCAGCCTGGTCCCAAACCCGCCAGCCATTATGACCGCTTTCATAGCGCCCTGCGCAGGGAGTGAGGAATGGGATAGAAAGATAGCGAAATGCCGTGTGGAATTCAATACGCCTTATATACCGGCGGCGGCCAGGGCGGCGTCGAGATCGCCGATGATATCCTCCGCGTCCTCGAGCCCCACGGAGATCCTGACAAGCCCGTCCGTCACGCCGATCCGGCGGCGCTCCTCCGGGGGGACCGCCGCGTGGGTCATCGAGGCCGGGTGTGTGATGATCGATTCCACCCCCCCGAGGCTCTCGGCGAGGGCGCAGAGTCTCACGTTTTTCAGGAACGCCGCCGCCGCTGCCAGGCTCCCCAGCTCGAACGAGATCATCCCCCCGAAACCTCTCATCTGCCTCCCGGCCAGCGCGTGTCCCGGGTGCGATTTGAGCCCGGGGTAGTGGACCTTCTGGATCCCTTTCCGGGACTCGAGCCAGCGGGCGACGGTGATCGCGTTTTCGCAGTGGGCCTTCATCCTGACGGCGAGCGTTTTTGTCCCCCTCAGGCAGAGCCAGGCGTCGAAGGGGGAGAGTATCCCCCCGACGGCTTTCTGCATGAACCGGAGCCTCTCGGCCACCGCCCGGTCGCTCGTCACGACAAGGCCCCCCAGCATGTCGCTGTGGCCGTTCAGATATTTTGTCAGGCTGTGGACGACGACGTCGAAGCCGGCTGCCAGGGGCTGCTGGAGATAGGGGGTGGCGAACGTGTTGTCCGCCACGCTGAGGAGCCCCCGGCTCCGGGCCAGCGCGGCGCACGCGGCGAGGTCGCTGATTTCGATCGTCGGGTTGGTGGGGGTCTCGATAAAAAGCATCCGGCTCGTGCCGGTGACGGCAGCCTCGATATTGCGCACGTCGGTCGTATCGACGAACGAAAACCGGAGGCCGTACTCTTCCCAGACCATTTTCGCGATCCGGTACGTGCCGCCGTACACGTTCTGCGACATGATGACATGGTCCCCCGGTTTCATCAGGCGGAGTATCGCGTCAACGGCCGCGGTGCCCGAGCCGAAGGCGAGCCCTTCGGCGCCCCCTTCGAGCGCCGCGATGTTCTTCTCGAGCGCGGTGCGCGTCGGGTTGGAAACGCGCGAATACTCGTATCCCTTGTTCCGCCCGAGCTCCTCCTGGACGTATGTCGACGTCAGGAACACCGGCGTCATGATCGCCCCGGTCCCCGGGTCAGGCTCCTGGCCGGCGTGTATTGCCCGCGTGGCAAACCCCGCCCCCTGTGCGGTCTTCAAGCGCTTATCCTCCGTTTCCGGCCGTCTGTCATTTCTGCATGTACTCCATGACGTCGTACCTGTTGAGTATCCCGTCGATCTTCCCCGCCTCCTCCACGAGCACGGCGTAGTTCTCCTTGACGCGCATCAGGCGGAGCACCTCTTCGACGGAGGCGTCGATGTTGACCACCGGGAAGCTCCCTCCCATGACGTCCCGGACGGGCGCGTCGGCAAGCGAAGGGTGTTCCATCACCTTCATCATCACCTCGTGGTCGTGCACCGTCCCGACCGGCTTCCCTGAGGCCATCACGGGGATCTGGGAGATGTCGTGCTTCTTGAGCGTGTCGAGCGCCTGCCGGACCGTCGTGGCGGGATCGACGGCGATGACCCCGCGCGGGTGCTTGGATTTCGCATCAAGCGCGTACCTGACGGTGATCCGTTCGGGGGTGAGGAAGCCGTTCTCCTTCATCCATTCGTCGTTGTACATCTTGCTCATGTAACGCTCCCCGGTGTCGGGGAGCAGGACAACGACGACGTCCCCGTCGACGAACCGGGATGCGATCTTCATCATCCCCGCCACGGCCGTGCCCGCGGAGCCTCCGGAGAGTATCCCCTCTTCCCGCGTCAGCCGCCGTGCCATCAGGAACGACTCCCTGTCGTCCGCCTCGATCACCTCGTCGATCGTGGAAAAATCAAGGACCCCGGGGAGGTAGTCCTGGCCTATCCCCTCCACCTTGTACGTCTTGGGAAGGGGGGTCATCTTCTTCGTGTAGAAATACTCGCGGAGGGCCGAGCCCCGCGGGTCGATGCCGATGATGCGGACGCGCGGGTTTTTCTCTTTCAGAAACTTCCCGGTCCCGGTGATCGTCCCCCCCGTGCCGATGCCGCAGACGAAATGCGTGATTTTCCCGGCGGTCTGCTCCCAGATTTCCGGCCCCGTCGTCGCGTAGTGTGATTCGGGATTGCGCGGGTTCTCGTACTGGTCCGCCAGTATCGCCCCCGGCGTCTCCCGGGCGATCCGCCTTGCCACCTCCGTATAGCTCTCCGGGGAATCGTGCGGGACGGCGGTCGGTGTGACGATCACCTCCGCGCCGAACGCGCGCAGGAGGCGGATCTTCTCCATGCTCATCTTGTCCGGGAGCGTGAAGACCGTCCTGTACCCCTTCACGGCGGCCACGAGGGCGAGTCCCATCCCCGTGTTCCCGGAGGTCGATTCCACGATCGTCCCGCCGGGTTTGAGCCTCCCGGACTTCTCCGCCTCCTCGATGATCCTGACCCCGATCCTGTCCTTGACGGACCCGCCGGGATTGAGCGATTCCACCTTGGCCAGTATCAGCCCCTTCGCGCCGGCGGTGATGCGCCGCAGCCTGACGAGCGGTGTGTTCCCGATCGTGTCGAGTATGTTTTCGTGATACCGGATCTTCCCCGCCTCTTCTCCCATGTCCTCTTTCTCAACGCCTCCTGTTGATGACGCTCGCGGCGAAGCCGGCGCCGAACCCGTTGTCGATGTTCACCACCGTCACACCTGCGGCGCACGAGTTGAGCATGCCCAGGAGCGCGGCGACCCCCCGGAAGCTCGCGCCGTAGCCGACCGACGTCGGGACGGCGATCACGGGGACGCTCACGAGCCCCCCGACGACGCTTGCAAGGGCGCCTTCCATCCCTGCGACCACGATAATCACCGACGCCTTGCCGAGCATGTCGGTCCGCCTCAGTATCCGGTGGATCCCGGCGACGCCGACGTCGTACAGTTTTCCGGTTTCGTTCCCCATCACGCGCGCGGTTTCAAGCGCCTCCTCGGCCACGGGGATGTCGGATGTCCCCGCGGAGATCACAAGGATCGTCCCCCTTCCCCGCGGCACGATCTTCGACTCGTTGGCCGTGATCGTCCGGGAGACCGGGTTGAATCGCGCGCCGCGGACTTTTCTCCTGACGGCGGAAAAATGTTCCCGATCCCCCCGCGTCGCAAGGAGCACGCTCCCGTGGGCGCATATGCGGGAGGCAATCCCTCCGACCTGCCCGGGGGTCTTCCCTTCGCAGTAGATGACTTCGGGGAAACCCTGCCGGGCTTCGCGCAGGTGATCAATTGTCGCGAAGTCGAGCGATTCTGTAGTGACGGAGATCAGGCGGGAGAGGGCCTTTGCGGTGCTGAGCGAGCCGCGCCTGTGGCGGAGGAGGAGGAGTTCGAGGTCTTTTTTTGTCATGCATCCTGGAGAAGTGCTGTCGCGCAACGGCCCCGTTTGAGAAGAACTGCGTGCAAATATAAGAAAATATACCTCAAGAGATGCGGAGAATCAAGAATCGCTGCCTTGACTCTCCGTGGGTATTTGCGTATTTTGGGTTTAATTCCCCCGAAATTGTTGCCATCACCGGTGTTCTCTTACGTTGCAGCGGGACTCCTGGGATATCTCCTGGGGTCACTCCCGACCGCCTTTCTTCTCGTTCGTTGGAAATCGCATCTCGATGTTCGGTCCGCCGGGAGCGGGAACGTCGGGACGCTCAACAGCTATCAGGTGACGGGGTCCCTTTTCGTCGGGGCCGCCGTCCTGGCAGTCGACGCGGCAAAAGGGATTGCCGCCGTTGCGCTCGCGGGGGCCCTCCCGGAGCACTCCTTTGCGTGCCAGGCGTGCGCGGGCTTCTGTGCTGTTCTGGGGCACAATTTTCCGGCCTGGCTCCGGTTCAGGGGAGGGAGAGGGCTCGCCACCGCGGCCGGCGTGATGCTGATGTTCTGCCCGGTGCTCGTCATCGTGTGGGGAGCGCTCTGGGCCTGCGCGTTCCTCCTCCTCCGGGAGGTAAACGCGGCGAATGCCGCGGCGTCCGTGCTGATCCCTCTGATCGTTGCCGTGACCCCCGGAGGGCTTCTCTCCCGCTGGACGTCGCACGGCATACAGGGAGGCGAACTCGCGCTCTATAGTACGGCGTCGATGCTCCTTGTGCTTCTGAAACTTTGTGAACCGGTGCGCGCGTACATAAGAGAACGGCGCGCCCCACCGGGCCGCCCGCATGACAAGGGAGGTGCCTGAAGGATATGAACAGAAACGTCGCAGTGATCGCCATCGTCTTGCTTGTCCCCCTGATGGCCGGGGGGGTGATCGGGTACAGCATCGGACGCTCTCCCGCGGGATCGCATCCCGCGAACACCACGTACCAGGGTGCCCCGTTCACGGAAGCCAGTACCCAGGCGTCCACCGCGGATGAGAGGGATTCCGCCTCCGAAGCCGTCGGCGGGTCGCGCAGGAACGCGATCACCAGGACCGTCGCATCTGTGAGCCCGGCCGTCGTCGGCATCAATGTCACGGAGGTGAGGCAGTACAGGTACAGGAGCCCCTGGGGAGATGACCCGTTCTTCAGGCAGTTTTTCGGCGACCGGACGTACACCGAAAAGGTGCAGGGTCTCGGTTCGGGATTCCTGATCTCCCCCGACGGGTACATCGTCACAAACGACCATGTCGCGGGGAACGCGAAAGAGATCACCGTCACGCTCACGAACGGCGAGAAGCACAAGGCCGACCTGATCGGGACCGACCAGGTTGCCGACATCGCCCTTCTGAAGATCGAGGGGAAGAACCTCCCGTACATCAGGCTCGGGAATTCCGACGACGTCATCATCGGCGAGTGGGTGATCGCGTTCGGGAACCCGTTCGGGCTTTTTGACATCAGCGACAAACCGACGGTCACGGTGGGCGTCGTGAGCGCGACGAAGATGAACCTGCGGGCCGAGGAAGGGCGCGTCTACCGCGGGATGATTCAGACCGATGCGGCGATCAACTCCGGCAACAGCGGCGGCCCCCTCGTCAACTCCCTGGGGGAGGTCATCGCGGTCAACGCGGTGATCTACACGCCGAACCAGGGGAGCATCGGGCTCGGGTTTGCCATCCCGATCAACAGGGTGAAGTCGGTGATCGCCGAGCTCAAGAAGAGCGGCAAGGTCGAGCGGGAGTTCTGGACGGGCCTGGAGATCCAGACGGTGGACGAGCGGGTGGCGCGGTACTTCGGCCTGGAAAGCGCCCGCGGGGTGATCGTGAGCGACGTGAAGAAGAACAGCCCCGCCGAACGCGCGGGGTTCCGCGTCGGTGACATCATCGTCGCCGCCAACGGCGAGCAGATCGCCGACGAGCCGACGCTGATGTCCGCGGTGGAGGATCTGAAAACGGGGGACACGGTGACGATGACCGTCCTGCGTGACCGCAGGCAGGTGGACCTCAAACTGAAACTTGAGAAGCGCTGACGATGATACCACGGTATACACGCCCGGCGATGGGGAGGATCTGGGACGAACACAACAAGTTCCAGATCTGGCTCGACATCGAGATCCTCGCCTGCGAGGCGCAGGCGGAGAACGGCGTCATCCCGCGCGAGGCGGTCGACGTCATCCGCGCGAAGGCGTCGTTCGACGTCGCCCGGATCGACGAGATCGAACGCGAGGTCAAGCACGACGTGATCGCCTTCCTGACGAACGTCGGCGAGCATATCGGTCCCGAGGCGCGGTACATGCACATGGGGATGACGTCGTCGGACGTGCTCGACACATGCCTCGCGGTGCAGATGAAGCAGGCGGGCGAGCTGCTCCTGGGGGGACTCGGCAAGCTTGCCGACGTTCTCGCGCGGCGGGCAAAGGAATTCAAGAACACCGTCATGGTGGGGAGGACGCACGGGATTCACGCCGAGCCCACGACGTTCGGCCTGAAGATGGCGCTCTGGTTCGACGAAACGCGCCGGAACATCGACAGGCTCCGCTCCGCGGTCGACAGGATCAGCGTCGGGCAGATCTCCGGGGCGGTGGGGACGTACGAGCACCTGAGCCCGGCCGTGGAGGAATACGTCTGCGCGCGTCTCGGCCTCACTCCCGCGCCTGTATCGACGCAGATACTCCAGCGCGACAGGCACGCGGAGTACATGACGACGCTCGCCCTAGTGGGGAGCACACTCGAGAAGATTGCCACGGAGATCAGGCACCTGCAGCGGACCGAAGTTCTCGAGGCGGAAGAGTACTTTGCCAGGGGCCAGAAGGGCTCCTCCGCGATGCCGCACAAGCGGAATCCGATCACGTGCGAACGCATCGCGGGACTCTCCCGCGTCCTGAGGGGGAACGCA
>DATJPH010000310.1:0-2602 GCA_035506475.1 Bacteroidota bacterium
TGGAATACAAGACCGAGGGGTTCCGGATGTTCATGGAGCTGATCGATCTGATCGACACCGAGATCGTCACGACGGTCTTCAAGCTCTTCCCCGCGCAATCGCAGGAGCTCCCCATCCGCGGGCCCCAGCGCCCCTCGCAGGCGGTCAGGACGACACACGATTCTGCTCTCGGGATGGGCTTCCAGGCAAACCGCGAGCCGGTCCCCGGTGCAGGCGGGGATCCCTCGAAAGCCGGCAAACCCCAGCCCGTGCAGGTCGGCGAAAAGGTCGGGCGGAACGATCCCTGTCCGTGCGGGAGCGGGAAAAAATACAAGCAGTGTCACGGGAAGTAGGAACCGCAGCCATGAAGAAGATTGAAGCCATTATCCGCCCTTTCAGGATTGATGACGTGCGGGAAGCGCTCGCGGAGATAGGCGTCAAGGGGATGACCCTCACCGAGGTCAAGGGCTACGGCCGCCAGAAGGGGCACACCGAGCTGTACCGGGGGTCGGAATATCAGATTGACTTCCTCCCGAAGATCAAGCTCGAGGTGATCGTGTCCGACAAGACGCTCGACAAGGTCGTCGACACGATTATCAAGGCCGCGAAGACCGGCCAGGTGGGAGACGGGAAGATCTTCGTGTATCCCGTGGAGGATGTGATACGGGTCCGCACCGGCGAGAGCGGTGAGGAGGCCCTGTAGCGGGTGTCCCACAGGAGAACAAGCGCAATGAGCACACCGAAGAGCCCCGTCCCCGGACGGGGCTTGCCGTCTTGACGGCGGACATTCCCCCCGGCGATCCCGCGTTCCGGTGCGGGTACGTCGCCATCGTGGGCGAGCCGAACGTCGGGAAATCCACGCTGATGAACGGGCTCCTGGAACAGAAGATCTCGATCGTCACCAGGAAGCCCCAGACGACGCGGCACAGGATACTCGGCATACTGACCACGCCGGCCTACCAGGCGGTGTTTCTCGACACCCCGGGGATCATCCGTCCGCGCTATGCCCTCCACGAGGCGATGATGGAGTCGGCCGCGTCGGCCGTTGCGGACGCGGATGTGATACTCTTCATGGTTGATGCGTCGCGTCCTGGTGCGGGTGAGGATTCCCAGGAGGACGCCATACTTGCGCAGCTGACGGCCGCCGGCGCCCCCGTCTACCTCGTCCTGAACAAGGTGGACCTTGTCGAGAAGGCGCAGCTGCTTCCCCTTATCGACGCCTATGCGAAGAGGCATCCGTTCCGGGAGATATTCCCGGTGTGTGCGCTCTCGAAAGAGGGGACGTTTGACCTGATGGCGAGCGTCTCTTCCGGGCTCCCGGTCCATCCCCCCCTGTATCCCGCGGACATTGTGAGCGAACACCACGAACGGTTCTTTGTCGCCGAGATCATCAGGGAGAAGATATTCATCCGCTGCCAGGAGGAGGTCCCCTATTCGACGACCGTCGAAATTACGGAGTTCATCGAACGGGGCGCCCCGGCCGAAGGCGAGCCGGCGCCTGCGAAGACGGGAAAACGCCTGAAGTGGTTCATCAGCGCCGACATCCACGTTGAACGGGATTCGCAGAAGGGAATCCTGATCGGGAAAAAGGGGGCGATGCTCAAGGAGATCGGCGAGCTCGCCCGGAAGGACATCGAGCGGTTTCTTAATCACCCCGTCTTCCTTGAACTGCACGTGAAAGTCCGCGAGGGGTGGCGCACGGACAGGGACTGGATCGAGCGGCAGGGTTACAGGCAATGACGCCCGGAGGGGAGCTGACATGAGGAGCGTGCCCGGTGCGGGACGGCGTCTTCTGCTGGCGCTACTCGCGGTGATTGCCGGCGTGTGTACGGGAACGGGACAGGGGCGCCGGCTCCCATTTGAGAAACAGGGGACATTTATTGTTCCCGACGCGGGACTCTCCCTCTCCCGGCGACGCCCGGATGCCCACGCCGCACCTTCGAACGCTGCCTTCGACGTCCTCGCCTACAGGCTCGATCTCTCGCTGGCCATGGTCAACGAAAACTTCGCCGGTCGCAACCGGATCACGCTCGTCCTGAAGGCACCTGCCGATACTCTCCTCCTCTACCAGCTCAAGCTCCAGATCGACTCGGTCAGCGTCAACGGACACCCGCAGACGTACACCGTGAGCGACGCGCAGGAACGCTTCACCGTCCGGCTCGGCGCCCTCCACCCGGCGGGGGACACGCTCCTCGTGGACGTTGCGTACCGGCGCCTCCCCGGGATCTCCCGGCTGACCGACAGGCTGGGGTACTACTATTTCCGCGACACCCTCGCGGGTCTCCCCGCCAACCTGGGATACACGATGTCCGAGCCCGGTGACGCGCGCTGCTGGATGCCCTGCTATGACGAGCCGTGGGAAAAATCCACATCCGAGGTCAGCGTCACCGTCCCCGCAGGGTATGTCGCGGCTTCGAACGGGAGGCTCCTGGAGACGACCCAGAACGGCGACGGGACCGTGACATGGCACTGGAAGGAGAGCCACCAGGTCGCCGCGTACCTTATCTGCGCGACGGTCTCGAAATTCACGCGGCCTTCCTCAACGCTTCTCGTGGCCCCGGGCGACACGATACCTGTCGGATATTACGTCTGGGCCCGGGATTCCGCGGCCACCTCCGCCTTT
>DATJPH010000311.1:0-10263 GCA_035506475.1 Bacteroidota bacterium
GCATCATCCCCGTCCTCTGCGGCTCCTCCTTCAAGAACAAGGGGGTGCAGATGCTGCTGGACGGGGTGGTGAACTACCTCCCGTCGCCGCTCGACCTGAACGAGGGGACGATCACCGGGCACCACGTGAACCTCACGGACCACGTGACACGCCGCGTGGACGACAAGGAGAAGTTCGCGGCGCTCGCCTTCAAGATCATGTCCGATCCCTTCGTGGGACGGCTCACGTATTTCCGCGTGTACGCCGGCACGCTCCGGTCGGGGTCGTACGTCTACAACTCCGTGTCCGACAAGAAGGAGCGGATCAGCCGCATCCTCCGCATGCACGCCAATACGCGCGAGGACGTCGACGAGGCGTACGCGGGCGATATCGTCGCGGCCGTCGGACTCAAGCACACGCGCACCGGCGACACGCTCTGCGACGAAGACGATCCGATCATCCTCGAGAAGATGACCTTCCCGGATCCGGTCATCCACGTGGCGATCGAACCGAAGACGAAGGCCGACCAGGAGAAGATGGGCGAGGCGCTGCAGAAGCTGACGGAGGAGGATCCCACGCTCCGCGTGGCGACAAACGAGGAGACCGGACAGACGATTATCAGCGGCATGGGAGAGCTCCACCTGGAGATCATCATCGACAGGATGAAGCGGGAATTCCGTGTCGAGGCGAACATCGGCAAGCCGCAGGTGGCGTACAAGGAGACGATCAGGAAGAAAGTCCAGGCCGAAGGGAAGTTCGTCCGCCAGTCGGGCGGGCGCGGACAGTACGGGCACGTCTGGATCGAGCTCGAGCCGAACGAGAAGGGGAAGGGCTTCGAGTTCGAAAACGCGATCGTGGGCGGCGTTGTGCCGAAGGAGTATATCAAGCCGACGGAGCAGGGGATCGTGGAAGCGATGAAGAACGGCGTCCTTGCCGGCTACCCGGTGGAAGACGTGAAGGTGAAGCTCTACGACGGTTCGTTCCACGACGTGGACTCCTCCGAGATGGCGTTCAAGATCGCCGGATCCATCGCGTTCAAGGAGGGGGCCCGCAAGGCCAACCCGGCGATCCTGGAGCCGATCATGGCCGTGGAGGTTGTCACGCCGGAAGAGTACATGGGGGACGTCATCGGCGACCTGAATTCGCGCCGCGGGAAGATCGAAGGGATGAACCCGAGGAAGGACGCGCAGGTCATCAAGGCCGCGGTCCCGCTGTCGGAAATGTTCGGGTATTCCACGACGCTCCGCTCGATGACGCAGGGGCGTGCCATCTACACGATGGAGCTTTCGCATTACGATGAAACACCCAGGAGCGTGTCTGACCAGATTATCGAAAAGCTCAAGGGCAAAGAAACAGTGACCGCTTAGGATCGGGGCCGTCACCCACATCCCCTTCTATACCAGAGGAGAGTACGCAAATGGCAAAAGAGAAATTCAATCGTGACAAACCACATCTGAACGTCGGGACGATCGGACACGTCGATCACGGCAAGACCACGCTGACCGCCGCGATCACGATGGTCCTCGCCAAGAAGGGGCTGTCCGCGATCCGCACGTTCGACAGCATCGACAACGCGCCCGAAGAGCGGGAGCGCGGCATCACGATTGCCACCGCGCACGTCGAGTATTCGACGGAGAAGCGTCACTACGCGCACGTCGACTGCCCGGGTCACGCCGACTACGTCAAGAACATGATCACGGGCGCTGCCCAGATGGACGGCGCCATCCTCGTTGTCGCGGCGACCGACGGCCCGATGCCCCAGACGCGCGAGCACATCCTGCTTGCGCACCAGGTCGGCGTTCCCCGCATGATCGTGTTCATGAACAAGGTGGACGCGGTTGACGATCCGGAGCTTCTCGATCTCGTCGAGCTCGAGCTTCGCGACCTGCTCAAGAAATACGAATACCCCGGCGATGAGATCCCCATCATCCGCGGGAGCGCCCTCAAGGCGATGGAAGCGGCGATCAAGCCCGATTCCAAGCCGGACGATCCCGCGTTCAAATGCATCATGGACCTCATGAACGCCGTGGACAGCTACTTCCCGGTGCCGCAGCGCGACATCGACAAGCCGTTCCTGATGCCGGTCGAAGACGTGTTCTCGATTACGGGCCGCGGCACGGTCGGTACCGGACGCGTCGAGCGCGGCAAGGCGAAGGTGGGCGACGAAGTCGAAGTCATCGGCCTCGGCGCGCACATGAAAACCGTCGTGACGGGCGCCGAGATGTTCCGCAAGGAGCTCGACGAAGTCCAGGCGGGCGACAATGCGGGCCTCCTCCTGCGCGGCGTGGAAAAGACGCAGCTGGAGCGCGGCCAGGTTATCGCGAAGCCGGGATCGATCACGCCGCACAAGAAGTTCCTGGCGCAGGTGTACGTCCTGAAGAAAGAGGAGGGAGGCCGCCACACCCCGTTCTTCACAGGGTACCGGCCCCAGTTCTACTTCCGGACGACGGACGTCACGGGCGTCGCCACGCTCGCGGCGGGCACCGAGATGATCATGCCGGGCGACAACGTGGACGGGATGAACGTCGAGCTGATAAGCACCATCGCCATGGAGGAAGGGCTCCGCTTTGCTATCCGCGAGGGGGGCCGCACCGTCGGTGCAGGTGTCGTGACAAAGATCGTTGAGTGATGCTGTATTCGTGGGCGGCGCGCCGCACGTGAAGGCGCGCCTCCTGTTGTCTAAGGTTGATTACATGGAGTACTGACAAACGTGGCCGGGCAGAAGATACGCATAAAGCTGAAATCGTACGATCACAACCTGATCGACAAGTCTGCGGAAAAGATCATCAAGACTGTGAAGTCAACAGGCGCTGTGGTCTCAGGCCCGATACCCTTACCCACGAAGCGTACGGTATATACTGTGCTTCGATCTCCTCACGTTGACAAGAAGTCGAGGGAGCAGTTCGAGACGCGCGCGCACAAGCGGCTGATCGATATCCTCAACTCGACCAACAAGACTGTCGACTCCCTGATGAAGCTTGATCTACCCGCGGGCGTCGACGTCGAGATCAAAGTATAACCAGCGATCATTTGAAACGTTAGGGCAGGGCGTCGTTCCGGCGGTGAGGTACGGCCGGGGCGGCACGGCGGCGGCGACGCTGCTGTCGGCGGAGCTGTCGGCCCGCGGCGATGTATTCTTACTATGGATGAACGCATGAACGGACTCCTGGGTAAAAAAATCGGCATGACCAGCATCTTCGATGATTCCGGTCAGGTGGTACCGTGCACGGTGATCGAGGCCGGCCCGTGTTACGTCACGCAGATCAAGACGAAAGAGCGCGACGGATACGAGGCGGTCCAGCTCGGGTTTGACCCGATGCGCGAACGGCTCGTCTCGAAGCCCGAGAAGGGGCATTTCACGAAAGCCGGCGCGAAACCGACGAAGCTCGTGCGCGAGTTCCGCGAAATTGACATGCCCGAGGTCCAGCCCGGACAGGAGATCAAGGTCGAATCCGTGTTCGCCAAGGGGGATATGGTGTCGGTCATCGGCACGTCGAAAGGGAAGGGGTTCCAGGGCGTCGTCAAGCGCCACCACTTCGGCGGCGGGTTCCGGACGCACGGCCAGAGCGACAGGGAGCGCGCGCCGGGTTCGATCGGTTCCTCTTCGCACCCCTCGCGCGTGTTCAAGGGGATGCGCATGGCGGGCAGGATGGGGGGCGCGCAGATCACGGTCCACAACCTGAAGGTCGTCGGCATTATCCCGGACTCGAACCTCCTGCTGCTGAAGGGTTCGGTCCCCGGGGCGATCAACGGGTACCTCGAGATACGCAAACGGAAGGCTCAATAATCTTCTCAAGGAAGAGCGGCGATGGAACTGGATGTCTATAAAAAAGACGGCACGAAGAGCGGCGAAAAGGTGAAGCTTTCCGCCGACATATTCGGCATCGAGCCGAACGAGGACGCGATGTTCCGCGCGGTCCGGGTCTACCTTGACAACCAGCGCCAGGGGACGTCCAAGGTGAAGACGCGCGAGGAAGTGCGCGGCGGCGGGAAGAAGCCGTTCAAGCAGAAGCACACCGGGCAGGCACGCCAGGGGTCCTCGAGGTCGCCGGTCAATGTCGGGGGAGGGTCGATATTCGGTCCCAAGCCCCGCGACTACGCCAATACGCTGCCGGCGGGGATGCGCAGGCTCGCCCGCAAGTCCGCCCTCTCGCACAAGGCGAAGGAAGGCCAGATAAAGATCGTGGAGGATTTCACGTTCCCCGGGCCGAAGACGAAGGAGATGGTCTCCGTGCTCAAGGCGCTCGAGCTCCAGGCGTCCAAGACGCTGATGCTCGTCCCCCGCTCGGACCTGAACGTCGTGAAGTCGGGGCGGAATATCCCGAAGTTCGACATCCTTGTGGCGGATAAGGCGTCCACGTACGACATCGTGAACAACCAGATCCTGCTGATCCAGAAGAGCGCTGTCGAGGTCCTTCAGAACACATTTAAGAACTGACGAGCATGACCGGAATACTGAAACGACCGATCGTCACCGAAAAGATGACAGCGCTCCAGGAGAAGGGGCAGTATGCCTTCGAGGTGACGCTCACCGCGAACAAGATCGAAATCGCGCGCGCGGTGGAGAAGAAATTCAGCGTCACCGTCCTTGATGTCCGCACGAGCAGGCACAAGGGGAAGTCGAAATCCCAGATGACCCGCAAGGGCCGCTTCGCGGGGCGGACGCCCCGGTGGAAGAAGGCGATCGTGCGGCTGAAGGATGGCGACAAGATCCAGTTCTTCCAGAACGTCTGACACAGGAACCGTCATGGCAATACGAAAATTCAAACCGGTGACCCCGGGGACGCGCTGGATGTCGGTGGCGTCGTTCGACGAGATCACGAAATCACGCCCGGAGAAAGCGCTCCTGGAACCCCTGCGCAAGTCGGGGGGGAGGAACAACACGGGACGCGTCACGTCGCGCCACCGCGGGGGCGGTCACAAGCGTTTCTACCGCATTATCGATTTCAAGCGGAACAAGTTCGGCATGGATGCGAAGGTGACGGCGATCGAGTACGACCCGAACCGCTCCGCGCGCATCGCGCTGCTCCAGTATGCGGACGGGGAGCGCCGGTACATTATCGCGCCGGACGGCGTGAAGGCGGGCGACGTCCTCCGGTCGGGTCCCGACGCCGAGATCAAAGTGGGCAATGCGCTGCCGCTTTCGGGGATACCCGCGGGCACGTTCGTGCACAACGTCGAGATGCGCCCCGGGAAGGGCGCCCAGATAGCCCGGAGCGCCGGGATGAGCATTCAGCTGATGGCGAAAGAAGGGAAGTTCGCGCAGCTCCGCCTCCCCTCGGGCGAGATCCGCAACATCCCCGCCGACTGCCTGGCGACGATCGGCAGCGTGGGGAACGCCGACCATGAGAACGTCAGCATAGGCAAGGCCGGCCGCTCGCGCTGGCTCGGCATCCGCCCGCAGTCGCGGGGGGTCGTGATGAACCCGGTCGACCATCCCCACGGCGGCGGCGAAGGGAAATCCCCCCAGGGAAATCCCCACCCGGTGTCGCCCTGGGGCTGGCATACGAAGGGGAAGAAGACCCGCTGGAGAAAAAAGCCGTCAAGCAAGTACATCGTGAAACGGAGGAGGTAAGCACGCATGACCCGTTCGCTGAAAAAAGGACCGTTCGTGAGCCAGCGAGTGCTCGAACAGGTGGAAGCGCTCAACAAGTCGAACCAGAAGAAGGTGATCAAGACCTGGGCACGCGCGTGCACGATCACGCCTGACTTCGTCGGCCACACGTTCGCGGTCCACAACGGGAACAAGTTCATCCCGGTGTACATCCACGAAGGCATGGTCGGCCACAAGCTCGGCGAATTCTCCCCGACGCGGACGTTCCGCGTCCACCCGGGGATCAAGAAGGAAGAAACCACAACTCCCGCGGCCTAAGGCCCCACTCGAGAGGAAGCAATGGAAGCAAAGGCGATTAACAGGTACATAGGAACCTCTCCCCGCAAGATGCGGCTCGTGATCGACCTGATCCGGGGGAAATCGGTTCCCGAGGCGCTGCACATACTCCATTTCTCCCCGAAGCACGCTTCGAAGGTCGCGGAGAAAGTCCTCCGCTCGGCGGTCTCCAACCTGCAGAACAAGGACGAGGGGGGACGCCTGGAACCCGAAGAGATCGTCGTGAAGCTCGCGTCCGTGGACGGCGGGATGACGATGAAGAGGATCAGCCCGGCCCCGATGGGACGGGCCTACCGCATCCGCAAGCGTTCGAACCACGTGACGATTGTGGTGGCGGCGAAAGAACCGAAAAAGCCCGGGAAGCTCACGCACACCCCGAGCGGTGCAAAACACAAGACTGCTCCTGCTGCAAAATAAGACGTTTTCACTGGAGGATATTTGGGACAGAAAGTCAATCCGATCGGCCTGCGCCTGGGAATCATCCGCTCGTGGGACTCAAACTGGTACGACGAGAAGTCGTTCGCGGGCAAGCTCGCGGAAGACACGACGATCCGGAACTACGTGCGGAACCGGCTGAAGAAGGCCGGGATCTCGCGCATCCTCATCGAGCGGACGCCGAAGCGCGCGGTCATCACGATCAACACCTCGCGGCCGGGGATCGTCATCGGCAGGAGCGGGAAGGAGATCTCCCAGCTCGAAGAGGAGCTCAAGAAGATCACCAACAAGGAGGTGAAAATCCTCATTAACGAGATCAAGCGCCCGGAGCTCGACGCCTATCTCGTGGCGGAGAACATTGCGCAGCAGCTCGAGGGGCGCATCGCCTTCCGCCGCGCGATGAAGAACGGGATCACGGCCGCGATGAGGATGGGAGCCGAAGGGGTCCGCGTCATGACGAGCGGGCGCCTGGGCGGAGCCGAGATGTCGCGGCGCGAACAGTACAAGGAAGGTCGCATACCGCTGCACACGCTCCGGGCCGAGATCGACTACGCGACGGCGACCGCACGGACGGTGTACGGCGCCATCGGCGTGAAGGTCTGGATCTGCAAGGGCGAGGTTCTCGACGCCCAGCAGAGCATGCAGGCCCCCCCGCGCCGCGGACAATGAGCAAGCGATAACGACGGAGTAGTCTGCCATGCTGATGCCGAAAAGAGTCAAGTACAGGAAAGCGCAGCGCGGGCGCATGCGGGGGAAAGCCACCCGCGGTTCCAACGTCGACTTCGGGGATTTCGGCCTGAAGGCGCTCGAACCCGGATGGATCACCCAGCGCCAGATCGAGGCGGCCCGCGTCACGCTGACAAGGCTGATGAAGCGCGAGGGGCGCGTCTGGATACGGATCTTCCCCGACAAGCCGGTCACGAAAAAGCCGGCGGAAACGCGCATGGGCAAGGGGAAAGGCGCGCCGGAGTACTGGGTCGCGGTCGTGAAACCCGGGCGCGTGATGTTCGAGGTGGGGGGCACGACGAAAGCGACGGCGGTCGAAGCCCTGAGGCTCGCCTCGCACAAGCTCCCGATCAAGACGCGCGTAAGCGTCAGGCCCGACTACGAGGGGAAGTGAAAGGAAAGGACGGACAATGAAAGCATCCGAAATACGGGAACTCTCGATCGACGAACTCCGGAAGCGCCTCGCGGACGAGGAGGAGAGCCTGGGGAACCTCAGGTTCCAGCTCGCGACGAGCCAGCTCGAAAGCCCGATCAAGGTCCGCTCCGTCCGGCGCGATATCGCCCGGCTCAAGACCCTTATCAATGAGAAGCAGCGTGCCGCGGCCGCACAAACACCGAACAAAGAGGTGAAGACACCATGAGTGACGAAGTCCGGAATGCCCCGGCGGCGAAGCGCACGACACAGCGGAAAACCCGGGTCGGCAAGGTTGTCAGCAGCAAGATGGAGAAGAGCATTCTCGTCGCGATCGAGCGGCGCGTGCCCCATCCGATCTACAAGAAGTACTTCAGAAGGACGACGAAGCTCATGGTCCACGACGAGAAGCGCGCGGCGGGTGTCGGCGACACCGTCAGGATCATGGAAACCCGCCCGCTGAGCAAGCTCAAGCGCTGGCGGCTCGTCGAGGTCCTGGAGAAGGCGAAGTAACTACCGTACACGGAGTCCACCAATGATCCAAGAAGAAACAAATCTGGTCGTCGCCGACAACTCCGGCGCGAAGAAAGTGCGCTGCATCCGCGTGCTCGGCGGATCCGACCGCCGCTATGCGGGATTGGGGGACGTCGTTGTTGTGAGCGTGAAGACCGCGATCCCGGGAGCGACGGTGAAGAAGGGAGAGGTCGCACGGGCGGTCATCGTCCGCACGAAGAAGGAGACCCGCCGCAAGGACGGCTCCTTCATCCGGTTCGACGAGAACGCGGCCGTCCTTATCAACGAGCAGGGGGAGCCGCGGGGGAGCCGCATCTTCGGGCCGGTCGCGCGCGAGCTCCGGGAAAAACAGTATATGAAGATTGTCTCTCTCGCTCCTGAAGTGCTGTAACGACAACCTGAGGACGACGCATGAAGATACGGAAGAATGACAACGTGATGGTGATCGCCGGGAACTCCCGCGGCAAGAGCGGGAAGGTGCTGAAGGTGTATCCGGAAAAGCAGCGGGTGATCATCGAGGGGGTCAATATCATGAAGCGGCACAGCCGGCCGAGCCAGAAGAACCCGCAGGGAGGGATCGTCCAGCGCGAGGCGCCGATCCACGTCTCGAACGTGATGCTCCTCGATCCCAAGACCAACGAGATCACGCGCATCGGGACGAAGGTGGTGACCGATCCCGCGACGGGCAAGGAGAAACGCCTGCGCGTCTCGAAGGTCACCGGCGAAACAATGTAACGCATGTATCACCCGAGAACACACGAGTCTGTATGAGCGACGAGAAACCGAAAAAACCGAAAGCGGATGCCGCGGCGCCGAAGGCGCAGAACGCACCCAAGGCGCCCAAGGGACAGAAAGGCGCGGCCCCGGAGGCACCGAAGGGACCGAAAGCCCCGAAAGAGCGGAAGCCGAAAGAGCACGTGGTGGCCAGGCTTGCCGAGACCTACAAGCGTGACGTGGTCCCGCTGCTGATCAAGCGGTTCAAGTACAAGAGCCCGATGCAGGTGCCGCGGCTTGAAAAGGTGGCGATCAACATCGGCGTGGGTGAGGCGACGCAGGACGCGAAGCTCGTCGAGGCCGCCCAGCGCGACCTCGAGGCGATCGTGGGCCAGAAGGTCGTGATCACGCGCGCCAAGAAGTCGATCTCCAATTTCAAGCTCCGCGAGAAGATGCCCATCGGGTGCAGGGTGACGCTCAGGCGCGCGCACATGTACGAGTTCCTCGACCGGTTCATCAGCGTGTCGGTTCCCCGCATCAGGGATTTCCGCGGTCTGTCGGACAAGTCGTTCGACGGGCGGGGCAACTACACGATCGGCATCAAGGAGCACACGGTGTTTCCGGAGATCGACGTCGACAAGATCACGAAGGTGTTCGGGATGGACATCACGTTCGTCACCACCGCGAAGACAGACCAGGAAGCCTACGAGCTCCTGAAGGCGTTCGGCATGCCGTTCGTGAAGCGGCAGGAAGTTCTGGAAACGACACCATAACGGGACAGGAGACACAGGGGAATGGCAAAGACAAGCTCGAAGGCCCGCCAGGCACGGCGCGAACGGACGGTACAGAAGTACGCCGCGCTCCGGAAGGAACTGAAGGAAAAAGGAGACTACGCCGCGCTGCGGCAGCTTCCCCGCGACAGCTGTCCCACCCGGCTGCACAACCGCTGCGTGGTGACCGGCAGGCCGCGGAGCTACATGCGCAAGTTCGGCATCTCGAGGATCGCCTTCCGCGAGCTGGCGCTCGAGGGAAAGATCCCGGGCGTTACGAAGGCAAGCTGGTAAGCGGCAGCCTCATTACTCTGTTCACGACAGTTGCAGGAGAGGTAGCATCATGACAATGACCGACCCCGTCGCCGATTATCTGACCAGGCTGCGCAACGCCATCCAGGCGAAGCACAAGCGGGTCGATGTCCCGGCCTCGACGCTGAAGCGCGAGCTGACGAAGCTTCTCGTCGCGCAGAAATTCATCGCCTCCTACACCGAAGTGAAGGAGTCGGCCCAGGGGGTTCTCCGCATCCAGCTCAAGTACAACGACGGCCAGCCGGTGATTGCGGGACTCCGGCGGGTGAGCCGGCCGGGCCTGCGGCACTATGTCGATGCGGACGGCATTCCGCGCGTGCTGGGAGGGCTCGGCGTGGCGGTCATTTCGACCCCGAAGGGACTCATGACGGACAAGCAGGCGCGGCTGGCGCGGATGGGCGGCGAAGTGCTCTGCGAAGTCTGGTAACCTAAGGAGGATCAGAACGTGTCACGAGTTGGCAGAAAACCGATTCCCATCGCCGCGGGAGTGAAAGTGGCGCAGAGCGGGAGGA
>DATJPH010000312.1:0-3214 GCA_035506475.1 Bacteroidota bacterium
CCAGGGGGTGACGGGGTTTTTCGTCAGGTCGTGCGCCTGCCACTCGGGGAGGAGCCAGTCGTCCAGCGTTTTCGGGTAGGAGAATTCGTGCGCCCGTGCGGCGTTGAACAGGTCTGCGTCTTCGAACTGCACCGGCGAATAAATATAGATGATGATCTCGGCCCCGGGGTTGACCTCCTTGATCCTCCGTATGAACGCGATATCGTGTTCGATATCCGCGGCGACGTGCGGGGTCGGGCTCCCCAGGACGAATGAAAACTCGGGGACGACTCTGTACGTCTTCATTCTCCTGGCCAGGTCGAGTATCGTCTGCGGGGTCTGTGTCCCCCCCTTGGCCATGAGTGCGAGGACTTCGCTCGAGCCCGATTCCGCGCCCATGAATATCATCCTGCATCCCGCATCGCTCATGGCGCGCCACGTCGCGTCGTCGTAGGCAAGAAGCGTGTCGGGCCGCGCCTCGCCCCACCACGTCACCCCTTTCCCCTTCATCCGCTCGGCGAATTCCCGTGTCCGTTTTTCGGACGTGAAGAAATTGTTGTCGTGGAATTCGACGGCGTTGACGCCGAACTCCCTGCTGAACCAGTCGATGTCGAGCGCGATCCGCTCGGCGCCGAGGCCGGCCCAGCGCGCCCTGTACGACGACGCGACGGCGCAGAACCCGCACATGAACGGGCAGCCGACGCTGGAATGGTAGTTGACGGTCCGCGTCCCGACGTACGTCCTCCCCACGTACCTCCGCACGTCGACCCGGTGATACGGGAGGGGGGGGAGGAGGCAGGGATCGATCATCTGCTGTTTCTCGTTGTGCCGCACGCTCCCGTCCACCCTGTACGAAAGGCCGGGGACGGCCGCAAGGGGCTCGCACCGCTCCGAGCGTTCGAGGAGCATCCTGAACGCGTAGTCCCCCTGGTCCCTCACGACGACGTCGACGTACGATGACCTCAGGACAACGTCAGCGTGCAGAGACGGGAAGTATCCGCCCCAGATGATCTTCACCTGCGGAAACTCCTGCCGGATCATGCGGGAGAGATGGATGGCATGCGTGAGCTGCGGTCCGGGCATGACGGTGAACCCGACGTACCTGACGCCGCGTTCGGCGAGAAGCCGCCGGAGTGTGTTCTCGATATCCCTGTCGATGTTCCCGTCGACGATCTCGTACGTGTAGTATCCCTCCAGCGATGCGCCGATGGCGAGGACCGACAGGGGGATCCGGCATCTCCATTCGGTCGCCCTGGGATTGACAAGGCAGACGAGCGTTGTCGTCTCGCCGGCGACTGCGGCTTCACCGGTCATGTCAGCTCTCCGTAGAGCCGCCCGTACATCGCGGCGGTCCAGCAGGCGTCGTGCGCGCTTGACCATGCCTGCGCCCGGGCGCGGAGGTTCTCTCTGAGTCGGCTGTCGGAAAGTATCGCCAGTACGTTCCGCGCGAGCGCCCCCTCGTCTCCCGGTTCCGCCGTCATGGCGATCGAGTCCCCCTCGTCGGCAAGGAGCCCCACGCGCGTCCCGCTTATCGGGACGCCGGATGCCGCGGCCTCGGCAAAGACGACGCCTTCCCCTTCGTAAAGCGATGAGTGGACGAGGACGTGCGCCCAGGCGTAATGCTGCAGGATCTCGTCGTGGGGCACGAACCCCGCGAACGTCACGTGCCGGGCAAGCCCCATCGCCCAGGCCTGTTGCTGGAGAGACCCGGAGAGCGTGTCCCGCCCCACGAACCTGAGCCTGCAGTCGGCCCGGGCGTTAATCAGTTGAAGCGCCTTCAACATTGTCAGTTGGTCTTTCACCCTGTTGATGTCCGCGACATGGAGCAGGTTGTACGGCGGCGAGTGCGGCTTCCGGGAGCCGGGGAAAAAAAACGAGGGATCCGCGCCGAACGGGATGACGTGGATCCCCCCGCTCCGGTTGAACCCGAACGCTCTCAGGCGCTCCACCTGGAATTGCGTCAGCGCCGCGAGCGCCGTCGCGTTCCTGCACGTCCAGAGTGTCGCCATCCGGGAGAGTGTCCCGGCCATGTTTCCGTACCCGATCCCGGGGAGGTCGGCCGCTTCCCCCCCGAGTATGCTCACAATGCTCGGGATCCCCGAGACCCTTCCCGCGATCACCGCGGCGATCCCCCCGGGGAGCGCCCAGAATCCATGGAGAGCTGCGAAGGGGCGTTTCCTGTGATCGCGGAGAAACGCTCCCGTCATCCGCATCGCGATGTGGGCGGAGCTGTCGTCGTGGCGCGCGTGCACGAAGGAGACGTTCGCCGCCCCGACACGGAACGGAGCGTCATGTCCGTCGGCTTTGACCGGGATATAGACCGAGATATCGAAGTCTTCCGAGAGCCTGCCGATGAGCCCCGCGACGGCGGGAACGGTCTGCGCTGACCCGGGCTGGGCCACGCCGCCGTGACAGAATATGGCGATCCGTTTCACGGTCACAGGCGGATGATCAGGACACCCCCGGTGCGGGAGGGAGTGCGCTTCCGCTGAGCGTGATCCTCGTGATCTCGGGGGAGCAGTTAATTCTCATGGGAAGGCCGACAGTCCCGATCCCCCTCGACACGTACATCTGCGTCCGGCCGCGGCTGTACTTCCCCCAGATATAGGGGGATGCAAGCGCGGCCGGCGTGATCGTGACCCCGCCGATATGTCCCAGCACGATCTGGCCGCCGTGCGTGTGGCCCGACAGGACGACGTCCATCCCCGTCGAAGCCGCCTCGTCGACGAAATAGGGCCTGTGGCAGAGAAGGACGCGGGGGAGGCCGTCGGGGACGCCGCGCGATGCGCTCTGCATGTGTGCCAGGGCCCTGTCGGACCGGCCGACGTCGTCGATGCCGATGAGCGCCAGGCGGGCCCCGTTCTTCTGTATGATGACGCTGTCGTTCCGGAGGAGCCTGACGCCGCACCCGTCGACCTCCCGCGCCACGCGCTCGGGATCGGGCGCGTAGAAATCATGGTTCCCCATGACGCCGTAGACGCCGGAAGGTGCGTGAAGTGCGCTGAACGACTCCGCGAACGGGTAGACCTCCTCGGTCTGGCTGTTGACAAAATCGCCGGGGACGACAATAAGGTCCGTGCCGAGCCCCATCACCCCGGCGCAGTATCCGTCCATCTGCTTTTTCGTCATGAACGAGCTCGAATGGATGTCGCTGATGAGCCCGATCGTGAAACCCTCGAGTTGCGGCGGGAGGCCCGTCACCGTGATGCGGGCCTCGGTGATATCGAATCCTCTC
>DATJPH010000313.1:0-2177 GCA_035506475.1 Bacteroidota bacterium
GAGAGGATTCCTCATTCACCCTCTATGCGCATAAGGTCGCAGTCGGGTTTCCCTCCGTTCTCCGTTGCAGCGCGCTTGCAAATGAAGCGGGAGACACCCTCTACATCGCCGCGCGCGATCCGGCGGCAATACGCGAGGCTGCGCTGTCGTTCCCCGCTGTTCCCGTCGCGGCGGTGCTTCTGGACGCGGATCCGGATGCCGATTGGACGATCCAGGACCTGAGCGCCCGTGCGGGCGTCAGCGCGTTCCTGAACACCGCCACCCCCCGTGCTGAGTCGTTCATCGTTGTGAACGTCGGGACGGCGCTTGTGGAGCGTCGTGAGCCCGAGCCGGCGTTTGCCCGCATTGTGAGGATGCGCCTGGGGAGGGGGCTCCGCGCCGGGGAGCTTGTTGACGACGACCCGTCCCGTCCCGTTCTGCACAGGACAGATCTTCTGAGGGACCCTGAGGCCGTGCGCTCGCTGAAGAGCCTCTTCCGTCAGTACGTCCGGGAGTCCGTCAGGCAACTGTGAGGCGGGGCCGGCGGGCGGCCACCCGCTCATTGCGGGCGCGCTTCCAGGACGATTCCCTCACCCCGCCTGTACCGTCCGGGGACCGTCACAGGTGACTTCCCCCCGATCCTTATCCTCCCGGTGATCGCCCGCGCCACAGACACTTCTGCGAGATTCGTCCCGTTGAACGGCGTCAACACGACCTGAGTCTCGGGAATCTTTCCCAGGACGTACGGATCGCCGAACGCCACGGCGATGACCGGTACCGGGAAGTGTCCCAGGGAATCCAGGAAATCCCGCAGGGGCGGCGCGAAACGGTGATCTCCCTTCCAGGCGACGACGGAGAGATAGATCCCCACCACGAGGACGTCCGACCCCCCTGCATCCGCGCTGATCTCGCCGAAGCGTTCCCTCCCTGTCTCATTGGAGACCCGGAAGACGGACGCGGACCGGACATACGGCTCCAGGTGCTCGCTGAGGTCGATCCCGATACCGGGCTGGGGGTCCTCCGATACCGTGACAAGCGTGACGCGCGCGGTTCTCTTCAACGGGATGATGCTCCCCTGGTTTCGCAGGAGCGTGACGGAGGCATCGGAGATTGTCTCCGCCGTACGGCGGAATTCCTCACTGCCGACAATGCGGAATATCGAGTCGATCGATACCGTCCGCCTTTTCGCAAGCCCGGCCCACTCCTTGGCGCCGAGTATCCTCCTGCAGGAGAGGTCGAGCCGTTCCATCGGTATACGCCCGGTGCGCACGGCGGCGACCACCCCCCGGAACGCGCTGTCGATATCGGCAATGCCGAGAACGGCGTCCGCCCCCGCCTCGATTGCATTGATCGCCGCTTCGGCCGATGAGAAGTGATCGGTGATCCCCTGCATGCGCATGCCGTCTGTCACGACGATCCCGTTGAATCCGAGCTTCGTCCTGAGTATCCCCGTGATGACCGGGCGTGAAAGCGTGGCCGGGCGCCCCGTCGGATCGATCCGGGGGAGCGCAAGGTGCGACGTCATGACCGCCCGTGCCCCGGCGGCGATCCCCGCCCGGAAGGGGACGAGCTCGACGGAGTCGAGCCGGCCGGTGCCGAACGGGAGCGACGGAAGTTCCATGTGTGAATCTTCCCGCGTATCCCCGTGCCCGGGGAAGTGCTTGAGCGTCGCGATCATCCCCGCAGATTGCGCCCCCCTGACGTAGGCTTCCACCATGGAAGCGACGAGCGCAGGGTCCTCTCCGTACGACCGTGTATTGATGATCGGGTTGTCCGGGTTGCTGTTGACGTCGGCGACCGGCGAATTGCTCCACTGGATGCCGATTGCCCGCGCCTCGATGGCCGTGATCCTCCCGAGGGCGAACGCGAACGCCGGGTTGAGGGTCGCTCCGATCGCCATCTGGGACGGGAACTGGGTTCCTCCCCCCGCGATGTACCGCGGGAGCCTGTCCGTCCAGCCGCGGGAGAGTCTCCAGGGGTGCGCGTAGGTCATCCCGGACTCAAGATCCCCGTTGATCAGGAGGGGGACGCGGGAGATCTTCTGCAGTTTGTTCGTGATGATCGGTATGTCGAGGACGTTCCCCCCGCCGAGGATGAACGTCCCCGCGTGGTACTCCCGGACCATGTCGAGCGCGTACCGGTATGCGGGATGGTCCTCGTTCGTGAAGAGGGGGACGAGCTCGATGACGAAGAGCTGT
>DATJPH010000314.1:0-5421 GCA_035506475.1 Bacteroidota bacterium
GCCTGGCGGCCGTTCTTCCTCTCCCATGCCGCCGAGCCGGGGGCGAAAGCTCTTTTTGCCCGCGCCCTCACGTACTCCGTCGCGGCGATGACGGCGGTGTTTCTGGCGGTGGCGATGTTCATCGGGGACATTGTCCGGATCCGGATTTTCGGGAGGTACATCATACACCCCGACTACTGGGGAGGTCTTTCCATCGTCCCTGTGGTTCTCGTTGCGTATATGTTCCTCGGCATATACAACAACCTCGTTGCGGGGGTCTACATCGAGAAGAAGACACAGCGGCTTCCGGCGATCACGCTTGCCGGGGCCGTGGTGAACGTCGGTGCGAATTTTCTCCTCATACCTCTCATGGGGATGATGGGGGGAGCTGTCGCGACGCTCCTTGCCTACGCTGTCATGGCTCTTGTCCTGTACATCGATGTCCGGAAATTCTATCCGGTCAGCTATGAATGGGGCCGCATTGCGCGCCTCGCGCTTGTGGGGGGGATCCTGTTTATCCTTTCCCGTGTCGTTGACACCGGCGCATATCATATCGCCTGGAACTGCCTGCTTCTCCTCTCGTATCTCCCTGCGCTCTTTGTCAGCCGGTTCTTCATCCCCGAAGAGATCGTCGTCCTCCGGCGGCTGTTCGGCCGCGTGGCATCTGGCTCGTAAAATCTGTATCTTTGAATATTTTACAGGTCTCAATGAGCTCTCAGTCGCCAAAATACAGATTCGACGCAGGGAACCCGATGGTCGTCGGGGGACAGGCGGTCATCGAGGGGGTGATGATGCGCGCACCCGGAATGGTTGCCACCGCCGTCCGGAGGCCGGATGGCTCGATCGCGGTCCGGAAGGAGCCCTTCGTTTCGCTTGCCGAGAAGAACAGTCTTTTCAAGCTCCCGGTGCTGCGCGGCGCGGTCGGGCTTGTCGAAATGCTCATCATCGGATTCCGCTCACTCACGTATTCAGCCGAGGCCTCGCAGGGAAACGACGGGGAGACCGAATCAGGGAGTGGCGGGGCGGTCATGAAGGCCGCGCCGGGGGAGAATTTCCGGCTCGCCGTGACGCTCACCGGGGCGCTCCTAGCGGCGGTGGCGATCTTTTTCCTCACCCCGCTTCTTGTCACAACCGCCCTGTTTCACGTCGACCAGCAGCCGGTCGCTTTCAACATCATCGCTGGTGCCATCCGGCTTTCTCTCTTCCTCGCGTATCTCGTTGCGATCTCGATGATGAAAGACGTCCGCCGCCTCTTTGAGTATCACGGGGCGGAACACAAGGTGGTCTTCACGTTCGAACGCGAGGAAGATCTCTCCGTCGCATGCGCCGCCCGGCAGACACGGTTCCACCCCAGGTGCGGGACGAGCTTTTTGCTTGTCGTCATGCTCGTGGCGATCGTCCTGTTCGGGCTTCTCGATGCGGGGATGATGTACGCTCTCGGGGCGCTCACGCTCCCCATCCGGCTTGCGACGCATCTTCCGCTCGTCCCCATCCTGGGGGGCGTTTCGTACGAATGCATAAGGATCTCCGCGCGAAACTCGGACACAGCCATCGGACGGCTGATCGTCGCGCCCGGCCTCTGGCTCCAGAAGATCACGACGCGGGAGCCTGACGCGGGCGAGCTCGAGGTGGCCCTCGAAGCGCTCAGGTCCGCGCTCGGCGCCGAAGAGGCCGCCGGGGCCCCCCTCCTCCGACAGGCCGCCGCCAGGTGACCCCATGCTCGACCGACTGGAAAAAGTGCGTGAGCGGTACGATGAGCTGACCCGCCTCTTGAGCGACCCTGCCGTGCTTGAGAACCAGGACAGGATCCGCCAGCTGAGCAAGGAGCACAGCGACCTCGCCCCGATCATTCGCGTCTACAATGCATACCGGAAGGAGAGGGAGAATCTCGCCGGGTTGAAGGAGATCACGGAAACCTCGTCCGACCCCGAAATGAAACAGCTCGCCTACGGGGAGCTCGAGGAGGCAAGAAGCAAAGTCGCGCGCCTGGAGGATGATCTGAAGACCCTCCTGATCCCCAAAGACCCCAACGACAGCAGGGACGTGATACTGGAGATCCGTGCCGGGACGGGAGGGGAGGAGGCCGCCCTGTTCGCCGCCGATCTCTACCGGATGTACTCCAGGTTCGCGGAGAGAACGGGGTGGAAGGTCGAAATCCTCGATCTCAACGACACGGGAATCGGCGGCGTAAAGGAAATCTCCTTTGCACTCAGCGGGCAGGACGTGTACGGCACGATGAAATTTGAGAGCGGTGTCCACAGGGTTCAGCGGGTGCCCGCGACCGAGACGCAGGGACGCGTCCACACGTCTGCCGCGACCGTCGCCGTGCTTCCGGAGGTGGAACAGGTCGACGTCGAGATCAATCCGGCAGACCTTGAGATGGACACGTTCCGTTCGGGTGGGAAGGGGGGACAGAACGTCAACAAGGTCGAAACCGCTGTCCGGATCACCCATCGTCCAAGCGGCATCATCGTCGTATGCCGCCAGGAGAGGTCACAGTTTCAGAACCGTGAACGGGCGATGAAGATGCTCCGGGCCAGGCTCTACGAGCAGATGGTGGAAAAGCAGGTGGGCGACGTTGCCGCGCAGCGGAAACTGATGGTCAAAAGCGGGGACAGGAGCGACAAGATCAGGACGTACAATTTTCCCCAGAACCGGGTGACCGACCACAGGATCGGGCTGACCCTCTACAATCTTGCCGAAATCATCGACGGCAAACTGGACGAGCTCCTCGAGGCTCTGAAGATCGCCGACAGGGCGGAAAAGCTCAAAGCGTGATTGCGAGCGCAGCGAAGCAACCCGCGAGCGCAGCGAAGCGCTCAGTTCCCCTTCTCCCTGAGCGCGGCGAAGAACTCCGAAAGAAGCGCACCGCACTTCTCCACCGAGACCCCACCCGCAAGTTCTACCCTGTGGTTCAGCCTCTCGTCCTGGACGATGTTGAACAGCGAGCCGCACGCGCCTGACTTCGGGTCGGGCGCTCCGAAAACGAGGCGTGGGATCCGGGCGAGCACGATCGCCCCGGCGCACATCGCGCACGGTTCGAGGGTGACGTAGAGCGTGCAACCGTCGAACCGCCTGCTCCCGAGTCCGGCCGCCGCCGCGGTAATGGCGATCATCTCCGCGTGCGCCGTCGGGTCCTGCAGCGATTCGATCTGGTTGTACCCCTTCCCGATGATCCTGCTGTTGTGCACGATCACGGCACCGACAGGGACCTCTTTCCGTTTTTTCGCCTGCTCGGCCTCCCGCAGGGCCGACTCCATCCAGCGTTCGTCGTCAGTCATAACTTCAATATAACGAGAACATGGTGGGTGAATCAACACGGCTAGCCCTCGGGTGAGGGGCATCACATGACAGTGGGGAGCGCGCAGCCTTGTACCGATTGTTGAAACAGTGCCCAAATCGTGCTATATTTTGTTGGCCTGCCCCACAATAAACCCGGCGGATCCTGATCTTCCCGATGCGCATTCTCCTCATCAGCTCGATCATTCCTTATCCTCCAACCGATGGAGGAAGAATCAATATATACTACCCGCTGAAACATCTTGCTGCGCGCGGCCACGATATCACACTTGCGTGCTTGTCCGACAGGCCTGATGCTGAGTCTGTGAGGCATCTGGAGTCAATGTGCCGCGTCGAACTTCACCTGTTTAAGAAGCGGGCATTGGTTCCGTGGGCCCTGTTTTCCATTGCCTCGCCCAGGTCGTTTAATCTCGGGCGCTACGATGTCCCGGAGTTTCGGCAAAAGGTCATAGCCTTTGCACGCGAAGGCCGCTATGATGTCGTTGAGGTGGCGCTGAGTACGGCAGGATACGGCCTTGACATCAGACGAGAGCTCGGCACGCCCGTGGTCCAGCGCGTCCACAACGTGCACTGGGTGAACATTGACCGGATGAACAGTGCGTCGAAGAATCCCGTCGCCCGATTATTTCTCCGGAATGAAACTCGTAAAACGAGACGCGAGGAAGTTGAGCTTGCGGTTCAAGTTGACCTTAATCTTACGGTGTCAGACCATGACGCCGAAATGCTTCGCAAAGACGATGCGCGCATTCGCTGTGTGACCATTCCCGCCGGAGTCGCCCTGAGCGGAAGCCACGTCGAACACGGAAAGGAAGAGCCCCGATCGATACTCTGGATGGGCTCTCTGGGCTGGCCGCCGAACCAGGACAGTTTCTGGTGGTTTTACAGGGAAATATTCCCGGATCTCGTCCGCCGTGATTCGCGCGTGCGCTTAGTCGTCGCCGGGAGTAACCCGCCTGAGGATATCCTGAATATTCGTCAGCACAACGTCGAAATACTCGGGTACGTCGAGGATCTCAGAAGTGTCATCCGACGGTGCCAGGTGTGCGTTGTTCCGCTGAGAATAGGGAGCGGGATCAGGCTCAAGCTGCTTGAGATGTTTGCGGAGCGACGAGCGGTTGTATCAACTTCAATCGGCTGCGAAGGCATGGGTGTGGAGGACGGAACGCACCTTCTGATTGCAGATGATCCTGCGGGATTTGCCGGAGCAGTTCTCCGGCTGCTTGATGATGATCAATTGAGGGCGGCGCTGGGCGATCGGGCACGAAGGCACGTCGAACTCCTTTACGATTGGGAGAAGATCGCGGTTCAGTATGAAGACGCGTACCGATCGGTTGTGGGCCCGGGTGCGGGCGGGCGGGAAGCTCTTCTACGCTAACTGTGGATCCGGACGATGTCGTCCTTCACTTCGCAGGTCTTGAATCCTGAGGAACGGACGAGCGATTGCAGCGCTTCGGGGGTCGGGTACCTCGATTCGCGCCCGAGGAGCCTGGCATCATCGATCAGGACGACGTGGTCGTGCGCCAGCGGATGTGCGAATATGCAGGAAAGTTCGTCTTCGAGCGGACTGGCAGAGGAATCGGTCGCCGTTACCCCTCCTGAATATTGAGCATCGAACCAGAAGAGCCACGGCCGGGTAAGTCTGGGGAGGAGATCGCGGAGCACGTTCGAGCTGTTGCCCTGGAGGATCGTCACGTGCCGTTCCGGGGCGAAACGCCTCCTGGCGTTTCGGGCGAGTTCTTCGCCGGGTTCGATCGAGTAGATCTCCGTGAACACGTTTTTCATCGCGTCAACCTTCTCTCCCAGGTACGTCCCGGTTTCAACGAGCACCTCTATTTGCCGTCCCCGGGCGTACTCCCTGATCGTGTTCTGCCTGACAATATGCGGCGTCCCCCTGACGTTGGCGATGAATTCCAGCCCGATATGCGTGCGCCTGGAGGGATTTGAACCCCCAACCCTCAGATCCGAAGTCTGATGCTCTATCCAGTTGAGCTACAGGCGCGTCAAACTCACACTTATTTCGCAAGATTGCATCTTTCCTACTTTGAAAATCTGTAGAAAGTGTGAAATTCTTTCTACATTTCTATCGACACAATCCCGAAAACAAATCTAAGGTGTGGACTAATTTGCAGCCGGCGGCAGAAG
>DATJPH010000315.1:0-3967 GCA_035506475.1 Bacteroidota bacterium
CGCACGATGCTGCGGAGGAGACGACCCCCGCCCCCGCCGTCGCGATCTGCCCCGGTCCGAATCTCGCATTCTTCTCGCGCATCGCCACGCTCGAGGAGATGGTGGGTCATATTTACGGCCGCCTGCAATTGATCTCGGTGCCCGACAGGCCGAGCCTCTTTATCAACGAGCTCAGGCTGTACATCGACTACCTCAAAAAGGAAATCGGCAGGACACTCGGCTCGCTCACGACAAACGACCACAGGTACCTGACTGCGTTCCGCGCCAATCTGCAGGAGGGGATCGCCTACTACCACCTGCTCGTTCCCAAAATGGTCAAAGAGAGCGAACGGTACCGGGAGATCATCCGGATCCAGCTGCAGGAGCTGGAAGAGGAACTGAATCTGCAGGTCATCCCCGTACCGGCGCTCTCATAACCTGCCGCACACCGCCTACGGCGCCCCCCGGCAAGTGACCGCGGACGCCGGGCGCTGATTGCGATTGTCCCGCAATCTCGTATCTTGAACGTACCTGCAACACCGTTCCTTCCCATTTACCGTTGACAATCATCTCACAAATCCATCGAAAGGCTGAAGTATGCCCACGACACTCGAGAATCTCAAAGAAGCATTTGCCGGCGAGAGCCAGGCGTTTCAGAAGTATTCCGCATTTGCCAGGAAAGCGGACCAGGACGGGATGCCGAATATCGCCCGGCTTTTCCGGCTCACGGCACAGGCGGAAAAGATCCATGCAGAAGGGCACGTCCGGAGCATGGACGGCGTCGGCTCGACTGTCGATAACCTGAAAGCCGCGATCGAAGGGGAGACATACGAGTTCACGCACATGTACCCCCCCATGGTCCAGCAGGCAGAAAAAGAGGGTCACAAAGCGAAACGGATGTTCGCCTATGCCGCGGAAGCAGAACAGGTCCATGCCCGGCTCTACACGCAGGCAATGGATGCGGCGAAAGCCGGCAAAGACCTCGGCGTGAAGGATTTCTACCTCTGCCCGGTGTGCGGTTACATCGAATTCGGCGCCGCGCCGGACAAATGCCCTGTCTGCGGCACGCTCGGGACGAAATTCGTCCAGGGGTAAGCGGGCGGGCCGCCGGCCGTTTCTTCCCATTCCGGGAATTCGTATCTTTGGACGTTCGTTCCGAAGCCGAAAGCCAATAACGTCTCATACCCGTTCTTATGAATACCGTTCGAGCGTCCCGGCCCACTCGTGCCGCACTCCTGGCCGCATTCGCACTCTGCGCCGTCTCTCTCCGACTGACGGCGCAGACCTCTTCCCCGCCCGACTACGCCGCAATTGACAGGCATGCACTCTCGGCCCCCCCGTCGGTCCAGACCTCGTTCAAATCACTCGGGACCTGGCTCACGGGACCCTGCCGGACCGATGATGAAAAGGCGCGGGCGCTCTACCGCTGGATCACACAGAATATCGATTACGACGTGAACGCACTCCTCTCGGGAGGGCCGATGTCGGGGAACGCCGAAACCGCGCTCCGGACGCGGAAGGGGGTCTGTGAGGGCTATGCCGGATTGTTTATGGAACTGGCGAAGGTCTCGGGGTTGAAAGCTGCAAAGATCAGCGGGTTCGCGAAGGGGTACGGGTATGCAGCGGGCCGGGCGCTGGACCGCACTCCCAATCACTCCTGGAACGCGGTCTCCATCGACGGCCACTGGAGGTTACTCGACTGCACGTGGGGGGCGGGTTTTATCGGGGACGACAGGACGTTTCACAGGGCATTCGACCCCCACTTCTTTCTTACACCCCCCGGGGAGTTCATATACGACCATCTTCCCGAGAACCAGGAGTGGCAGCTTCTGGATCACCCGATCTCCCGCCAGGATTATGAACAGGCTGTCTACGTGAAGCCGGGCTTCTTCGCCCTGGGGCTGAGTCTGGGTGACAACACCGCCGGCACGCTCAGGGCGAAGGGGGAAATCGTGCTCCGCCTCGGTATCACGCAGCCTGTGGCGGGCGTCGCGACACTTTTCAAGGGGGAGCGCGCGACCGACGACCGGTACGCCTTTGTCCAGAACGAACTCAATGCGCTTGTCCTGCGGGTGACTCCGCCTGACACGGGGGAACTCACGCTCCGGGTCTTCGCCAGGTCCCAGGCCGACACAGGACTGTACGCGTGGATGATGGACTACAAAATCCAATCCGCGCAACGTCCAAGGGCGTTCCCGCCCTATCCCCGCAAATACACGGCGTTCGATGTACGAAATGCCCGACTTCTCGAGCCCATCCCCGGGCTGCTTCCGGCGGGCTCGGTTCAACATTTCCGGCTGAAGATCCCCTGGGCGGAGAAGGCCGCGGTTATCGTGAACGAATACTGGACATTCCTTGACCGGGACGGTGAAGACCTTGCAGGAGACGTGCCGATCAAACCGGGGACCGTCACCGTGTGCGCACAGTTTCCCGGACAGGAGGATTGGGAGACGCTCCTGGATTTCAAGGGAAAATAGGCCCCGTCGCCGCGATGCCGCAGGTGCGTGATCAGACTCTCAGTGTAATCCGGGATCCATGTCCCGGGGAGGCGGCATCCCCGGACCGGGGAGCGCATCGCGCATCAACCTCTGCTCGGGTGTCAGCACCTCGTTTACCTTCAGGTCGTTCGCAACTCTCGCCTTCAGCAACTCCTTCGTGAGATTTCCGATGTCGTCGACGACCTTGTCGATCGCCGGGCGATCGGGTTCCAGCGCGGTCATCAATGACCTCAAACGGGCCTCCTTTTCTCCGAGCTCGTTCCGGAGCGGGAGCGTCTTCCCGGAAAACGCAAGCGCGAGTTTCCGCATCTGTTCTTTCTGCTGGTCGCTCAGGTTTGGTATCTGTTCCTTCCCGCCGGGAACCGGGAGGACGCCCTGATGTTGCGGCCGTCCTCCCGGGCCCGGATTCCCCTCCTGTGCAAGGGCGGGGAAGGCGCAAAGACACAGTGCCAGGAGTGACTCAACTACCGGAACATGAATCTTCTTCACGATGAGTCCCTTTCATATGTGTGATCGGTGGTCTGTACACACACTGAGACGCCGGTCTCACGAGAAACTTGCGGGCAGCCGATTATCGCGGCGGCCCCGGGGGCCGGTCATCCGGCATCAGGTCGGGTCCCCCCTCCATACCACCCGGGGGTTGCCCGGGGGGAGGAGGAGGAGGCTGGCCGGGAATGCGCTCAAGGACGTCGTGCATCATCCTGTCGAATCTCTGCCGCTGTCGTTCGTCGCACAGATCGCGAACGCTCCTGAAGTGGTGCATCGTCACGAGCTCGAGCCCCGCCTGCAGCCTGCCGATCTCATCTGTCAGAGGCACGATCGTCGTGTCACTCGACTGGCCCCGCTGGAGCGTCTCCATGAGGCTCAGCCTGGCCGCCTTCAGCCTTGATGTGATCGGTTCGGATTCGCGCTGAAACGTTTCGCGGAGCGCCTCGAACTGCTTCCTCTGTGCATTGTCGAACCGAAGCTGGTTCTCCATGAATTCACCCGGTGAACCGGCCCCGGGACGGGAGGGGCCGGGCCCGGCTGCGGCCTGCCACCAGAGAGTCCCGAGCGTCCCCACGTTCAGCAGAACGAGCAGAACAACGGCCCCGGTCAGTACACTGTTCTTTTTCAGCAGGTCCATACGATTACTCCAGTTCCTGAAGAACTTGCGGCTTCAGTCCGTACTCAAGAGCAAGCGAATCAAGCGCGGCGGCATCCGCCGTCGACGACGAGCGGACGCGGTTGGGCGCCCCGAGAAGCGTGAACACGTTGAATATGACAAGGGCGATGATCCCGGCAATCGCCAGTCGAAGCCCGCGGGAAGGACCGCGGGCGGGGGCTCTTCCCCGGTCATCCAGGATCCGCAGCACCCTGTCGGCAAGATACGGCGAAGGCCTCACGCGGTTGATGCCGCCAAGGAGTGCGAGCGTCTTCTCGACCTCCGCGTCGCGTTTGTCGCTGTCTGTCATGCTGCTGCCTCAGAGATGTTCCCTGTAAAATTTCCG
>DATJPH010000316.1:0-2604 GCA_035506475.1 Bacteroidota bacterium
AGGCGGCGGGGATGAGAACGATACACGGCGCACCCATGTTCGGCCGCCGGAACTGGACCACGACCGACATGCTCCTGGGTTTAAGGGCGGCGGACGACAAGGAGGTCGATGCGGTCTCGGAACGGGGAAAACGGATGCTCGCGCAGATGGCTCAGAGAATCATCGCCATGATGAGGGAAAACGGGTGGGAAAAGGATTGGGTGCAGGGGGTATTCGACGAACCGGAAGACCCGTTCGTCGCCCGGTACAGGGAACTCGTCGCTGTGCTCAGAGGACTAAAGCCCGACATCAAGATCCTGGAAGCCACGATGACGACAAACGTGAGCGGGCTCGTCGACATCTGGTGCCCGCAGGTCCAGGAATACCAGGCCAACCGGGAGTTCTTTGACGGGCGCAAGGCGGCCGGTGACAGGGTGTGGGTCTATACGTGCCTGTCCCCGGGAGGACCGTGGCTGAACCGGCTCCTTGATGAGGAGCGTCTCCGGCAGATCTACATGGGCTGGGCGCTCGCAAAATTCGATCTGCAGGGGTATCTCCACTGGGGCGGGAATTTCCATACAGCCAAACCCTTCGAAGAGCTTGTCCGGCCGCACATCGAGGGTCAATTCCTCCCCGCCGGCGACTCGCACATACTCTATCCGTTGCCCGAGGGACCGCTTTCGAGCCACAGGTTCGAGGCGCACCGGATCGGACTTGAAGACTGTGAGCTTCTCGCCCGGCTCAAGGCGCATGACGCGCCCCGGGCCCAAGCGATCATCGCAATGGTCGTCCAGGGATTTGACAAGTACAGCAAGGACGTCGCCGCATACAGGGGGGCACGAAAACTCCTCCTCGACGCGGTCGACGAATACACGCAGGAATGAACTCCCGGATCACCCGGCGAATTCCAGCCTCAGTGTGAGCTTGCTCAGCATCCCGAATTTTCGGGGGAGGTCCCTGTACGCCGTAAAGAACATTGTGTACGTGCCGTCCGGCTCTTTGATCAGGGAGAGCGGCGTCCGCATGTCGCCCCACCAGCGCTTCACCGTCGGTTCAATCTCGATGTGCCGGACTTTCGACCAGTGCAGCCCGTCCCAGGATAACAGGTATCCCATCTTGTTGACCCACGGGCCGCCGTCCACGATGGCGATGTATGCCCCGTTGTCAAGCTGGGACACGATGGGATTCTCGGCGAAATTTGTGGAATCGACAGGATTCAATTCTGACATTCTTTTCCACGGTCCTTCTATCCTGTCCGAGGTCGCCAGCCCGATGTTCCACTTGCACCCCTTCCCCCAGTTTTCGATCGTGGCACTTCCATAGAGGCCGTACCACCTGTCGTTGATCCGGTAGGGAAAGAACGAATCCACCCCCTGGAGTCCCTCCCAGGGGTCGGGATCCACGTCATAGCGGAGCAGCTCATTCGTATCCGTATACGGGCCGTCAATCCCGTTGATACCCGCGACGCCGGAGACGGCGTGTTGAATGACGCCGTCGTAGTTCCTGCATTCGGGCTTCGATCTGTAGTTGACATAGACCAGGTGCCAGAGGCTGTCTTCGGCCACGTAGACGACCATGGGTCCCCAGGGAGCGGCATTCTGAGACTTCCCCGTGGTGTCGCCGTCCGACTGCCGGAGCGTCCCCACGCGCTTCCACGTCACGCCGTCCGCTGACTTCCAGTGGCCGGTTCTCATGTTGACCCAGAGCGGGTCGCCCACCATCTCCGAAGTAATCAGGTGATAGGCTCCCCCCACTTTCACAACCCTCCCCCCCTCAAACCCGTACTTAATGTCCTCGCACCCCGGGCTCCGGGGATTGAGTACCGTGTCGCGGCAGGAGAGCACTTCGATCTTCACAATCTCATCGCTCTCCCCGATGGGTCGCACCACCGGGCCGTTGCGCCCGCAGCTGGAGAACACGAGTGCGCCGAGCACGATTGCCGGTGCGGCCGTGCGTTTCATCTTCATACTCGAGCCCTCACGGTGGATGCATTCCCCCGGCGGCAGTGATCCTCAGTATTCACGTTTCACTTCGCCGAACTTGGTCGGCTTACCCCAGTATTCACCGCTGTTTTTCACCCAGGAGACCGCGGCGACAAGGATATCCTCGATGCTGTCATTGTACGGTCCGAATCTCCTGACACAGAAGTCGTCGTCGATAATCTGGCACGTTGGCGGCTCCTCCCCGACAAGCACCGGCTTTCTCCCCAGCTTCTCGCCGAGTTTCCCCGCTATCTCCCTGACCGAAAGTACGGGCCCTGACACGTTGAGAATGGACGGCGGATTCGAGCAGATCTCCAGTGCACGTATCGCCCGTTCGTTGGCGTCCCTCTGAGATACCAGGTTGACGAACGGAACGGCGAGCGAGATCTCCTTCCCCTCAAGGATGTTCTTCGCAAGGTCGACGATGACGCCGTAGGCGAGGTGCTGGGCGTAGGTCAACCTGTAGAAGCAGGAACGCTGCGACGGATTCCTCCGCGCCGTGATGGCAAACGAACTCTCCCGCGCTACGATGCTCCAGCCGTAAATGCCTTTCGGATCCAGCGCGTCGCCTTCCTTTGACCCTCCGGATGCGAGCGTCCTGTACGCATAGGGGTTGGCCGAAGAGAAGACAACAATTTTCGAT
>DATJPH010000317.1:0-6070 GCA_035506475.1 Bacteroidota bacterium
TCGATCCCCCGGATGGCTTCGGGAAAAAACGAGTGCGTGATCTCGGGGACGACGACCCCGATCGTGTGCGTCTTCCGGAGGACGAGGCTCTTGGCGATCTGGTTCGGTGTGTACCCGAGCCGGCGCGAGACGTCGAGAACCTTCTTGCGTGTCTTCTCGCTCACGTTCGGGTGGTTGTTGAGCGCGCGGGAAACCGTCATCGCGGAGATGCCCGCCTGCCTGGCCACCTCGTCGACGGTAACGCGTTTCTGCCCTGCCAGATGCCGTTTCATGATGTTCTCCGTCCGGGGTTCTGCGCTTCCCCCTGCGGGCGAGGCCTCCGGCCCGGCCTCAACGCTGGACCTCCTGAAGGTGAACGACGACCTGCTTCGTCACCCAGCGGGTGTCCGCGGAATCAAACGGGATACCGAGCACGAGCTCCCCTGAGGGCCCCTCGCGGATGACGGTCCCTCCCGTCACCGAGACGACCTTCTGATCAAAAGCGATCATCCCCAGCTCCTCCCTCGATCCGCTCCGCCCCTCCAGATCGATCGTGTAGTCAAGCCCATGGAGCGACGCCCCCAGGAACCGGAACCCTTTCGACGAGTCCCCCGGGGCGGGTCCCGGCGTCAGGGGGATGACACCCACGCCGCCGGAATAGGTCAGGCGGATCTCCACGCTGTCGCGCACGACAAGACGGAGGGGATCTGCGAGCACCCCCCGGCGGAGCGACACCGGGACGTTCACCCCTTTCCCGTTGACAGAAACCACGATGATCTCCATCCCCTCCGGGATCTCCGGCGTGAAGTCGACCTTCACCGGTCGCCCCTTCGTCAATGTCAGTCTGTAACGGAGCGAGTGCTCCGCGTGCTCGAAACTCATGTCGAGCGTCGAGCCGCCGACCCGGAGATTGCGCACATCCGCATGGCTCCAGTTGATCGGGAAGCGGGGCACGAGCGCGGCGCCCGACTGCGTGGCGCGGGGACTCCAGCCGATCATCCCGTGTATGCCGGGATGGAGGAAGTTCGTTTCCGACCAGCACTGGTGAGGGCAGACCCCCGCAGGACGGTAGACCGAGCCGTTGAGGACCTCCTGGACGAACCCGGCCGCCCAGTGATTCTCGATCTCCATGTTCTCCGTCATATGCGTGAAGGCCTGCGTGGAATTGCCGTATTCATATTCTGCAAGCGCGGTCCATCCCGTGAACAGGGGCCAGACAGCGCCGTAGTGATACCCGCCTGGACTGAACAGGGACGACTCTTCGCTGACGATCCTTGTCCCCCAGTCCGTCGAGAACCCGTCCCCCTCGTAGCGCTTCAATATCGGGAGCACCTTCGCATCGGCGAGCCATCCGAAGAACATGACAGGGGCCGGCAGGACGGTCGGCTCGGGATTATACGAGCCGTCCTTCAGCTTCCCGTAGTTGTAGAACTTCGTCACGGGGTTCCAGAACTCGGTGTCGACTTTCCTCTTGACGACGAGCGCGTCGCGTGAGTACTTCCGCGCAAGATCCTTCTCTCCCACGAGCGAGGCCATCCATGAGGCATCCTGGAGCGCCTCTCCCCAGATCCCCGCCAGATAGAACTCGCTGTGCACGGGCCAGAGTTTTCCCCCCTCCACCCAGCCGTGGCCGACGTTCGTGTTCTCGATCAACAGGTCGCCGTCGGTGTCCGTGGAATAGAGAAAGTCCATCGCTTTCTTCAGGTGCGGCCACGATGCGCGTATGAACTCCCTGTCCCCCGAGGCACGGAGGTAATGTGCCGCGAGGAGAACGTAGAGAGGCGTGGCATCGGACGCGTCGTAGTGCACGACGCCGGATGTCGACACCTCGTGGAAAATCTTCCCGGTCATGTCCTGGTATTTCTGCAGGAACTCGATCTCCCGGCGGACGGTGGCAAAGTCGCCGTAGTCGTCGATCGCGAACCCGGACCAGACCGCGTCGCGACCGAAGTACCATGCGTACCCGGGGCGGCCGCTGATTTTGTGCGCGCCGTCCCATCCCCGGTCCACAGTCGAAAAACCGGCAAGGAGCGCCGTGCCGAGACGGGGAGTCTCGGCGGCGAACCTGTCGACCCCCACGAGCGTCCAGTTCCAGAGCGTATTGAATTCCCGGTCCGGGGTCTCCACCGTCACCGAACGCGCAAGGAGCGTCCTGTAGTGGCTGACGAGCGCGCCGTATTCCGACGCCGGATCACGGAGAAGCGCCCGGTAATCGGCAAGTGCCCGCTCTCCACCTCCATCCGTCCCCACGATCGCGATATTGAGCCCGCGCCCCGGGGCGGAGCTGAAATCGTACACGGAGGCACTGAACACCTGGTTGGCGCCTGTCGTATCTCCCGTGAGCCGGCCGGAATCAAGCCTGATCCCTGAAAACTGACCTGAAAGCGAGCTCTTGGGGGGAATGTCACCTCCGACGAGACAGGAGAAGTCACCGCTCAGGTCCTTCACATGAAGGGCATGGAGCGTCTCATCGTAGCCGTAGTAGACGTCGCCGAGAGCCCGTTCGTCATACGGCCACATCCACCGGAGATCGGAGCGGAATGAGACGATAAGAGGCGCACCCGGGGCATCCCCCGCCCACTCGTAGTGAACGAGGGCGCCTCCCCGCCTGTACGAAGGAAATATGACTTCCCTCAGCGTGCCGGCGTCCGTCCGGTAGAGCCGGGTGAACGATTCGGGACGGACCTCGATCGAAAGCGGGACGCTGGCAAGCCAGCGGATGCTGTCGCCTGTGACAAGCCCGGCCCTGAAATCCCTCACGACCCTGAACGGATGCACCCAAAGCTCGTCAATCCCCCCGTTTTCACGACCCATAACAAGCGCGCGGAGCCCCGCGACATCGTAGAATTCGTTATGCGGATCATCCCTTGTAATCAGCAGCCCGCTTTCCGGGAGCGTCCCGGGCATCCTGCGGGAGGGGGGGAGCGACGGGGTGCTGACGTTGAACTTGCGCGGACGGTTCTCCGCCCTGAGCCAGTATGTGGCTCCCCGGGGAGTCCCTTTTGAGCCGACGTACCTGAGCGTGTTTTCAATGAATTTCCGAAGATGGGGGGCTTTCGCGTTCTCACCGGAGAAGTTGATGAATGCACCGATCGCGATCCCCCTCCCCTTCCCCGACGAGTACTCCATCATGAGCTTGTTGTCGCTTTCAAGGACGACGTATGATTTCTCGATCCCGACCACTTTCCCCTCGCGCGGATACCTGTCGCCGAAGTACCCGACGCGGCAGGCGATATTATCGGCGTTCGTATCCCATGTGAAGACTCCTCCGAAAAACCCGTCGTACACGGGGTGGCCGCGGAACCCCTGGAGCCCTTTCTGATCGAAGAGCCAGTCGTCCGTGATCGCCAGCGGCCGGAATTCGGGCTTTTCCGATTCGATCCCGGCGATAAACGGCACCATGGCACCGAAGTCCGTGCAGAGGAACCTCCCCCCGCCCGCGTAGAACGCGCCGAGCTGACGGAGTTTATCGGCATAAGGACCCCACCGAACCCAAGAGGCGCTGTCGGGGACATGGATCCAGACGATATCGACCGCCGGCCTGTCAAGCCTGGCCCTCGCGATATCGAGAATCCTGAAAGAGAACCCTTTCACTCCGGAGAGCCACGAGACGGCCGCACTGTCTTCGGCAGAAAGACGGCCGCCGATCGTGCAATAGCCGACCGATGTCCCGGTGCTTGAGCTGACACTTGCGGTGAGAGTCGGGTGTGCGAGGATCTGGAGGAGAAGGGCGAGACTGAGTGCGCGTGCGGGGGATTGCATGTTCGTTCCGGTGTTTGACTGTGCAAACATATATCGAATTTCCGTCATCTGCAATTTTCATCTTGCCAAGGATTTCTTATATTCCTCCGGATGAGCACCAACGTGATCGAAATAGACGTCCCCATCGACGAGATCGAACGGCGTCGCGAGCGGGTCGAGCGTGCGAAAAGGTTCCAGAGCGTCGACCGCGTGCCCGTCATCCCCGCGATCGCGCACCGGTTTCTCGTCCCCTCGGTGGGCGTCCGCTTCCGCGAGTACTACGCCGACCCGGAGACGATGCTCCGCACGCAGATCCTCGCGCAAAAATGGCTGATGGAGCACGTCAGGACAGACGCGTACGCGATCACGGGCGCGTGGGTGGGCGCCTGGACGGATTTTCAAAACACGTTCGAAGCAGGAAGCCTCGGCTGCGACGTGATATTTCCCGACGACGACATCCCCTGGGTCGGGCCCGGGTGGGTGAACACGGAGGCCGACCTCCGCCGTCTGGAGGCGATGGACTTTATCGCCGGGGACCTGAACGCGCGGCAGTTCGCGTACAGGCGCGCGATGATGGCGGTGGCCGACAGGTACCCGGTCAGGTTCAGGGGCGGACCGGTGTTCTTCCCCGGGGAACACCCTTCGCTGACGCACACCTCCGACGGCCCGTTCGGCGTTGCGGGGGACCTGATGGGGCAGACAGAGCTCTTCATCGCCGTGTGCGAACGTCCCGAGTTCGTCAGGGAGCTCCTGGAGATCGTGACGGCAAAGCTGATCGCCTACCTGGATTACTGCTTCGACCAGGAGAATATTCCCCCCCCGCGCGATTTCGCGTGGACGGACGACCTGGCGGTCTCCCTTTCCGCAGAGACGTACCGCGCGCTTGTCCTCCCCTCCGAGTTTCTGCTCAGGTCCCATTTTGACGGATATGTGAGCCTCCACATGTGCGGGAAGACCGATCACCTGCTCCCCATATTCGCGGACGACCTTGCGATCAACGAATTCCAGGGATTCGGCTACCAGGTCGACCTCGACAGGGTGCGATCGGTCATGGGGGGGCGCGTGGTCCTTGTCGGGAACGTCGATCCCATGCTGATCCACTCGGGGACGCCCGAAGAGGTCCGCAGCGCGACGCGGAACGTGATCGAAAAACTTGCACCCGGGGGGGGGCTGATCATACAGGACGGGAGCAATATTCCTCCGGGGAGCCCCCTGGAAAACATCAATGCGATGATGGAAGCGTCTGAACGTTATGGAAGAACCATGTAGCAATGCGCGCAAATTCCTCGAGCGGCTCTGGCATTTAGACAACGACGAGCGTCCCGGGTTTCTCATAGGATTCGTCGGCGGCGGCGTGACGGGGGGACCGGCGGTGCGGAGCGCGCTCTTCTCCACGGAAGGGGCGGACACGGTCCGGGACAGGCTTCTTGATCCCGGAAAATTCCTCGCCGCCCAGCAGGAGGAGATGCGGGGGATGCTCCAGCTCCGGGGGGACTACGTCCCGACGCTCTGCCCGGCGCTCGGGGTTATCGGGATCCCCTCCGCATTCGGGTGCGAGGTGCAGTGGTGGGAGAAGGATTTCCCCGCGGTCAGGCCGCTCCCCGGAGACGACCCCGGTCGGGTTTCGGCGATGAAACGCCCCGGGGTATCCGACGGGGAGCTCTCACGGATACTGGCATACACCCGGTTCTTCATAGAGCGGACCGGCGGGACGATCCCGATTCGGCTGGCCGACACGCAGGGCCCGCTCGATACGGCGGCGCTCATACTCGGGCACGACACGTTCCTTGCCTCGCTTCATACACACGCCGCGGAGATGCACCGGCTTCTGGGCATCGTCACCGACCTCACGATCCGGTTCGCCGCCGCCCAGAGGGAGCTCGTCCTGGCCCTCGGGGCCGAGTTCGTCCCCTCGATGTTTCAGCCCTGGATGCCTGACGGGTTCGGCCTGTCGATCTCCAACGACGAGTGCGCGCTTGTCTCCGCCGCGATGCACGACGAGTTCAGCGTCCCCTATCTCAACTTGATCTCCGAAGCGTTCGGCGGGGTGTATATCCACTCGTGCGGCGCATGGGCGCACCAGATCCCGAGCCTGAAAAAGGTGAACAACCTCCGCGGGCTCGAGTTCGGCGCAAGCGAGGCCCCGTTTGAGCCCGTCCTGAAGGAGTTCGGCGGGAAAACTCTGCTGGCCGCCCGGATCGGGCACCACCGGGATTTGAAATTCAACGGGATGGCCGATTTCGTCCGGCGCCTCCGATCCGCAAGTACGACGAACAGGGGGCTCTTCATTCATGTCGACATCACCAACGGCATCGTCGACGAGACGTGGCCGACGACAGACCTCGCCGAG
>DATJPH010000318.1:0-7209 GCA_035506475.1 Bacteroidota bacterium
AATGAGCGATTCCGCGAGTTTCCTGTCGCGCGGGGTCGTGATCTTGATGTTCATGTCGCTGCCGGGCACGATCCGGACCCGGACGCCGAGCCGCTCGACCAGCGACGCATCGTCCGTCCCCGCGAAACCCGCCCGGGCCGCCTTCACGTGGGCGTCCCGGAGGAGACCGAACCGGAACCCCTGCGGCGTCTGGACCGCCCAGAGCTCCCCCCGCGGAAGCGTTGCTGAGAAGAACCCCCGCGGGCCCCCGGTGTGCGTCTTGATCGTGTCCGTCACGGGAAGCGCGGGGACCGCTGCGCCGTACCGCGCGGCGGCCCGGATCACTCCGTCGATCAGCGCGCGGGAGACGAAGGGGCGGACGGCGTCGTGGACCAGGACGATCCCCTTCCGGCGCGTGCACGCCTCGATCCCCCGGAACACGGAGTCCTGCCGTTCCTTCCCGCCGGGAACGACGCGCGCGACAATGCCGAAGCCCCCCCGGCGCACGAGCGCCGCGGTGCGCCGGAGTGCCCCCGCCGGGACCACGACCACGATCTCGCGCACCGCGGGGACACGGTCGAACGCGCCGATCGTCCGCGCGATGACGGGAACGCCGGCCAGGGGGAGGAACTGCTTGGGCGTCCTGCCCCCCATCCGCCTGCCGCGGCCGCCGGCGGCGATAATGACGGCAACGCCGGGGCGCCGTCCCCGCTGTGGCGCCTGCGGCGCCGCCGATGGCGCCGCCACTCTCTGCGATGATCGGCGCGTGTGAAGCCGCGCCGTCATTGCAGGAGCATCGCGTCGCCGTAGCTGTAGAACCGGTAGCCTTCCTTGATCGCCTTCTTGTAGACCTTCATGAGGAGATCGCGGCCGGCGAACGCGGCGGCCAGCATCAGGAGCGTGGACTCCGGCATGTGGAAGTTCGTGATCAGTCGGTCCGTGATCTTGAAGTCGTACGGCGGGAAGATGAACTTGTCGGTCCACCCCCTGTTGGATTTCAGGTGGCCGTCCGTCGTCACGCTCGACTCCAGCGCGCGGCACGTGCTCGTCCCGCAGACGAACACGTTCCCCCGCGTGTCGATCGTCCTGTTGACGACCTGCTCGGTGGCGTCCGGGATCTCGTAGTATTCGGAGTCCATCTTGTGCTTTGTCAGGTCCTCGACCTCGACGGCCCGGAAGGAACCGAGCCCCACGTGGAGGACGACGGGGACGATCTTCACCCCTTTCCGCTTCAGGGAGGCGAGCAGGCGCTTCGTGAAATGGAGCCCCGCCGTGGGTGCGGCGACGGCGCCCACCGAACGGGCAAAGACCGTCTGGTACGACTCCTTGTCCTTGTCCGTCGGCTCCCGCTTGATGTAGTACGGCAGCGGCATTTTCCCGATCCTGTCGATGATCTTGAAAAAGTCCCCCTGCACGTTGAAGCGGACCGTCCTTCCGCGCGAGGTGGTATTGTCGATCACCTCGCACCAGAGTTTCCCCTCGTCGAAGAATATCTTGTTCCCGATCCTGACCTTCCGGGCGGGATCGACGATGACGTCCCAGATATTCTCCTCCTTGTTCAGCTCGCGAAGGAGAAAGACCTCGATCCTCGCATTGGTCTTCTCCTTGCGCCCGAAGAGCCGCGCCGGGAACACCTTCGTCTCGTTGACGACGAGACAGTCCCCCTTCTTGAAGAATTTGCCGATCTCAGAAAACCTCATTCCTCCAATCGACTCGTCCGCACGGTTGACGACCATGAGGCGCGCGTTGTCCCGCGGGTTCGCGGGAAACTTCGCGATCAGGTTCCTTGGCAGCGGATAGCGGAAGTCGGAAAGTTTCATTGGCTCCGTACTCCTCTCAAGACATAATGGACACTGTGTGGCACCTGGATGATCCCGTGCGGGGACCGGCCCGCGCCGTGCAGGCGCGGTCCGGTCCCGTCGCAGGGGCCGCCCGGGCGCTTACTTCCTGCGCCGCGCGCTCTTCTTCCCCGCCGCCTTCTTCTTCGTTCCGGCTGCGGGCACGTCGGCGAGCGCCGCACGGGCCGCCGCCAGGCGCGCGATCGGCACGCGGAACGGCGAACAGCTGACGTAGTTCTGGTTGATCTGGTGGCAGAACTCGATGCTCGAGGGATCGCCGCCGTGCTCACCGCAGATGCCGACCTTCAGGTCCGGCCTCACGGAACGCCCCTTGGCGATCGCGATCTTCATCAGCTCGCCCACGCCCGTCCTGTCGAGCGATTCGAAGGGATCCTTGGGATAGATCTCCATCTCGACGTACGGAACGAGGAACCGGGCGGCGTCGTCCCGGCTCACGCCGAGCGTCGTCTGCGTCAGGTCGTTCGTGCCGAAGCTGAAGAACTCGGCCACGTGCGCGATCTCGTCCGCGGTGAGCGCGCCCCTCGGGATCTCGATCATGGTCCCCACGAGGTACTTGAACTTCGTCCCCTTCTCCTTCATCACCTCGCCGGCAACCCGCCGGACGATTTTCTCCTGGTGCTCGAGCTCCTTCACGTTCCCGACGAGCGGGATCATGATCTCGGGCTCCACCGCGATGCCGCGCAGCTGCACGTCCGCCGCGGCCTCGAAGATCGCCCGTGACTGCATCTCGGTGATCTCGGGATAGATCAGGCCGAGGCGGCAGCCGCGGAATCCGAGCATCGGGTTGAATTCGTGCAGGCCCTCAACCCTCTGGTGGACCTTCTCGTAGGTGATCCCCATCTGCTTCGCCAGCTCGCGCTGCGCCGGCTCCTCGTGGGGGACGAACTCGTGCAGCGGCGGATCGATCGTCCGGATCGTGACCGGGCGGCCGTTCATCGCCACGAAGATCCCCTCGAAGTCCTTCCTCTGGAGAGGGAGGAGCTTCGCGAGCGCCTTCTTCCTCTCCTCGACGGTGTCGGCGAGGATCATCTCCCGCATCGGACCGATCTTCCCCTCGCCGAAGAACATGTGCTCGGTCCGGCAGAGGCCGATCCCCTCGGCGCCGAAGGTCACGGCGTTTGTCGCCTGGTCCGGCTGGTCGGCGTTCGTCCGGATCTTCAGCCTCCGGTACTTGTCCGCCCACCCCATGATCCGCTCGTACTGCATGTAGACGGGGGCGTCCTTCGGATCGAGCGACTTGTCGATAAGGACGCGGAGGACCTCCGAGGGTCGCGTGGCGACCTTCCCCTCGATCACTTCGCCGGTGGTTCCGTCGAGCGAGATCCAGTCCCCTTCCTTGATCTTCTTCCCCTTGACCGTCAGTGTATGCGTGCTGTAGTCGATTTCAAGCGTCGAGCAGCCGGCGACGCAGACCTTTCCCATCTGACGCGCCACGAGCGCCGCGTGGGAGGTCATGCCGCCCCGTGCGGTGAGGATCCCCTCTGCGGCGTCCATCCCCTTGATGTCCTCGGGGGAGGTCTCGATCCGGGTGAGGATCACGAGCTCGCCCCGCTTCTTCCACGCCTCGGCATCGGGGGCGTTGAACACGACACGGCCCGTGGCCGCGCCGGGTCCGGCGTTGAGACCCTTGGCCAGCAGGCGTCCCCCCTTGACGGCGGATTCCTTCTCCTTCAGGTCGAACACAGGCCGGAGGAGCTGGTTGAGCTGGTCGGGCTCGATCCGGGCGAGGGCTTCCTTGTCGGTGATGAGCCGTTCGGCCACCATCTCCACCGCGATCTTGATCGCGGCGAACGCGGTGCGCTTGCCGACGCGGCACTGGAGCATGTAGAGCTTCCCTTCCTGGATCGTGAACTCCACGTCCATCATGTCGCGGTAGTGCTTCTCCAGCGTGTGACGGATTCTGTCGAGCTGCTTGTAGATGACCGGGTTCTTCTCGGCAAGGTCGGCAATCGGGAGCGGCGTGCGCGTGCCGGCCACGACGTCCTCGCCCTGCGCGTTCATCAGGTATTCGCCGTAGAAGAGGTTTTCCCCCGAGGCGGCGTTCCGGGTGAAGGCAACGCCCGTCCCCGACGTGTCGCCCATGTTGCCGAAGACCATCGACTGGACGTTGACCGCCGTCCCCCAGGACTCGGGGATGTCGTACATCTTCCGGTAGGCGATGGCCCTGTCGTTGTTCCACGACCCGAACACGGCGCCGATCGCTCCCCAGAGCTGTTTCATCGGATCTTCCGGGAAATCGTGCCCTGTCTTCTCCTTGATCGCCCTCTTGAATTTCGCAACGAGGTCCTTCAGGTCGTCGGCGTTAAGCTCGGTGTCGAGATGGACGCCGCGCTCCTTTTTCTTCTCTTCGATGATGACTTCGAAGGGATCGATCTCGTCCTTGTGGACCGGCTTCAGGCCCAGGACGACGTCGCCGTACATCTGGACGAACCGCCGGTAGGAGTCGTAGACGAACCTGGTGTTTCCGGTTTTCTTGATCAGCCCTTCGGCGACCGTGCCGTTCATCCCCAGGTTGAGGATCGTATCCATCATCCCCGGCATCGACGCCCGCGCGCCGGAGCGGACGGACACGAGCAGGGGGTTCTTCGGATCGCCGAATTTCGCCCCCATGGCCGACTCCACTTTCCTGAGCGCCTTGGTGACGTCGGAGGTCAGCGTCCGCGGGTACGTCTTCTTGTTCGCGTAGAAATAGGTGCAGACTTCCGTGGAGATCGAGAATCCCGCAGGGACCGGGAGTCCGATGTTCGTCATCTCAGCAAGGTTTGCTCCCTTCCCGCCGAGCAGCCCCTTCATTTCGGCCTTTCCTTCGGCCTTTCCTTTTCCGAAAAAATACACGTATTTAGTCATTGTTCTTCCTTCGTTAAGTATTGATGTGTCGTTTGTTCGTGTCCATCTGCAGCGTTACACTGTCCGTACAACCCTGGCCTCGGCGGCCAGACGCTCGATCAGGTTTCGCGAAAACGGCGCCTCCGTCTCGCCCAGACGCTCGGGGTGCCACTGGACGAGCATCAGGAAGGGCTTGCCGGCGGGCTCTTCCCACTCGAGCGCCTCGATAACGCCGTCATCGGACCGGGCCGCGACCTTCAGTCCCCGCCCGACGGCGTCCACGGCCTGGTGATGCGACGAATTGACCGTCCCTTCCGTCTCACCGGTGATCGAGTGGAGGAGCGATCCCTTCACCACCCTGACACCGTGCATCCTGTCCCTCTCGTCTTCCCGCCTGTGGCTCGGAAGACCCGCCGCCTCGATATCGGGGAGAAGAGATCCACCCATGGCGACGTTGAAGACCTGGAACCCGCGGCAGATCCCGAGGACGGGGATCCCGCGCTCCATCGCCTCCCGGATAACGTCAAATTCGAACAGGTCCCGCCCGATCTTCACCTCGCGGGCAAGGGCGACATCCTCGTCCCTGCTGTAGAACTTCGGATGGATATCCCCGCCGCCGGTCAGGAGGAGCGCGTCGCAGCGCCCGATCTCCGAGAATGTCCCTGTGACGCATGACAGGATCTGCACCTCTACGCCCGGAATCCACTTCCGTGCGAGCGCGGCGTACCCCTCGAACGTGGCCGCGTCCCTCATGGGATCGGTGATTCCGATGATCATTGCACCCTCCTTCCTTCGCACACCCCGCCCAGAGCCTGTTCGAGGATCTCTTCCCCCCTGAGAATCCCGATGGCCGCCACCGCGTACATGAACGGCATCGTTCCTTTCGTCCGCTCCAGCACCGCAGGATCGGCGATAATGCGGACCATATCCTTTTCCGTCGTCATGCAGGCCTCCGCGCCCCGGGCCGACTCCAGTACCGCGTCCAGGTCGCGCGCGCTGTACCGGTGGTGGTCGCGGAAGTGCTTCTCCGCAACAACGTTGACCCCTTGCGCGACGAGCGAGGCGACGAAAGCCTCGTGGGAGCCGATGCCGCTGAATGCCAGCACCCGTTTCCCGGCCAGTCGGCCGCTCTCGACGGGCTCGCCCCCGGGGAGCGTCGCAAAACCGGTAATGACCGTCCGGTAGGCAAACGCAGGCGCCCCGGACCAGCGGGCGATCTCTCCCGCCCAGGAGGGATCCGCGCCGGGCGCGGCACGCGAGAAGGCGATGAGGCCGGCCCGCCGGAGGCCGGAAAACCACTCACGCCGCATTCCGGAGGGGAGGAGCCTCTCACCGGGAAAATCCTTCCGGGCATCGACGACGACGATATCAAGATCGCGCTCGATCGCACGGTGTTGAAACGCGTCGTCAAGCACGATCACCTCCGCACCGCATTCGGCGACCGCCCGCTCGGCGGCGTCGATCCGCCTCTCCCCGACGACGACCGATGCCCGGCGGAATTTCCGGGCGATCTGCACGGGCTCGTCACCGCCGGAGAGCGCGTCGACCCGGACATCGCCCCTGCGCGACACGACAACGACGCCGCGCGACAGGCGGCCGTACCCCCTGCTGACAACCGCAACATGCATCCCGCGCGCTTCAAGGCGCCGGGTGATATGTTCGACAAGCGGCGTCTTCCCCGTCCCGCCGGCGGTCATGTTCCCCACGGAGACGACGGGGACGCGGGCCCTGTGCCGGCGAAGGAGACCGGCGTCGAACAGCGCATTTCTGGCGGCCGCGGCCAGCCCGTAGACCCATGAGAACGGGAGGAGCAACGTGGAGGTCACTTCGGTCACTATTTTGTGTAGCCGGCCTCTCTCAGCTGCCGCTCCACCTGCGCGAGCTTCTCCGTTTCACGGTACGTCGTGTGGAGATGCCTCAGGAGAAGGAGCATGCCGATTTTGTCGTCCTGCAGCCGCCTGTACTCTTCCGAGCCCGCATAGCCCGCGTTCTTCCGCACAGCGGCCAGCCGGAGGTCGACGGCCTGGACACCGGCCCCGAGCGTCCGCTCCGCGGTCTGGTCGCGGTCCATTTTCATGTACGCGCGCCCCATCTGCCTGTAGAATGCGCCGGTATACTGGGACTCCCTGAATTTCTCCGAGGCTTCCCTTGCCGTTTTCACCACGGCGGCCCAGTCCTCCAGGTCGAAATACGCCACCGTGAGGTTGTAGTACTGTCTCTCGTACGGGTATTTCTCCGCACTCTTCTTCGCATATTTCAGGAACCCGCGGCCGTCCCCCAGCGATGTGCAGATCTCAGAGAGCCTGTCGTACGCCGCCGCATCCCTGTAGCCCAGCGCCTCCGCCCGTTCAAGCGCCGTCCGGGCTTTTGACAGGTCCTCCGCGCGGGCTCCCCCCCCGGCTTTCATCCCCAGGTCGTACCAGAGCGAACCGAGATCCACCAGCGGGTCGGCATACAGAGAATCCATCGCCGCGGCGCGCTCAAGCTCCCGGGTGGCCTCCTCCATCTGCATCGTGAGGTAGAGCCTGTGCCCCCTGGCGAAGAC
>DATJPH010000319.1:0-5273 GCA_035506475.1 Bacteroidota bacterium
TCGTACTGCGTGACGGGCCCGCGGACAAGGTTTTCGCCTGTCTGGCTCTTCAGGTAGACGGTGAGCGCGGTGACGTCGTCGTCACCCAGCGCAAATGTCGGCATGATCGTGAGCGGCGTGTTGGCTTTCGGAAACACGATCGATTCCCGGATGTACCCGGTCGACCATTTCGCGCCCACGCGCGTCAGCTCCGGGCCGAGCTTCCCGTTCGAGACCCCCTCGATCCTGTGGCAGCCGTAGCACGCGGAAGTGTGGAACAGCGACGCCCCCTTCCGCATGACCGGCGTTTCGGGGAGATACGGAGCGGGGTGGCATTTCGCACAGCCGATCTCGATCTCGACCCCCTTCAGGAGGGGTTCGGTCCAGTACTTCCCGGTCCCGTGCCCGTCGACGACGGAGAGACCGCGGCCGTTCCCCGCATGACACGTCGTGCATCCGAACGACCTGTACGGGTGATTGCCGGGAATCTTCGGATGCGTGCGGAACGGCTGCGGGGCGTCGGCAAACCGCGCATCGTCGATCCCCATATGGCACGTGATGCAGCGATCGACACGGTCCTTCCCGAAGCCCGTGACGACGAGCTGCTCGATGCGGGGCGAACGCGCGGCGATGATCTCCTTCATGCCGGCATCGGTGGTCTTCTCATAGACCATCGCCAGGTACTCCGTCTGGTAATGCCGCCACTCGGTGTCAAAATTCTTGTAGACGATGAATCCGTTCCCCAGGAGAAGGAGGACAACCCCGAGCACAAGGGCGATCTTCATCGAAAGACTGATTTGCATGCGGACTCCGGTAGACGATGGCCTAGGGATTCGGGTCCCACGGGGTGACAAATCCCCAGTTGGGCCCGCGGAAGTACATGCCGATAATAATGAGCACGAGCATGACGAGGAGAAACGTCAGGAACAGCCCGTTGGCGAGCGACCGCTCCTTCGCGAACCAGATGCCGATCCCCGCTTTCTTCCTGTCGATGAACGGCACGAGGGCAAGCCCCGCAACGATCAGCGTGGGAATCATGACCCCGCCGATGACCGCCGAATAACTCACGAGCTCCTGGAGGCCGAGAAAGTACCAGGGCGCCTTTGCCGGGTTCGGCGGATGATTCGGGTTTGCCAGCTCTTCAAGGGGCGCATTGAACAGGAACGCAAGCAGGAGGAGAACCGCCACCACAACGACGAACACCGTCAGCTCCCGCACAAGGAGGTGAGGCCAGGTGAAGACCATGTCGTCGGGGGGAAGACCCACCGTCGGCTTTGTCCCTTTGACGAGCTCCATCAGCCCGTACGTTTTCGAGGGGTCTTCCGGGTAGACATGTTTTGTATTGACTTCGTTCATTGTCCACCTCCTGCGGGCGGGACGTCGTTGTCATTCGGATGGGAGAGCCCGCCGTCTTTCCGGATTCTCCAGAAGTGGACGGCAAGAAAGATCGAAAGCAGGCCGGGGAGGATCACGACGTGCAGCACGTAGAACCTGACAAGGGCTTCCTGCCCGACCACGTCTCCCCCCAGGAGGAACTTCCGGAGCGGCGGCCCGAGAACCGGGGCGTACCCGGCGATCGACGTCCCGACGGTGATGGCCCAGAATGCAAGCTGGTCCCAGGGGAGCAGGTACCCGGTAAAGGAGAGCCCGAGTGTCAGCAGGAGGAGGAGGATGCCGATGAGCCAGTTGAATTCCCTCGGGGGCTTGTACGCGCCTGTGAAGAACACCCTGGCCATGTGGAGGATGACCACAAGGACCATCAGCTCGGCAGCCCACTTGTGGACGTTCCGGAGCACAAATCCGAAATCGACCGCAGAGCGGAGATCCAGCATCCTGTTATACGCCTCCGTGGCGGAGGGAAAATAGTAGAACATCAGCCAGACGCCGGTAAACGTCAGGACAAGGAAGAGCGCCGTGGCGATCACACCCAGGCCGAGCGTATAGCTGAACCGGAGGGAATGGCGCGAGACCTTGACGGGGTGGATATGAAGAAAGAGATTGTTGAATACCGCATAGGACTGCCCTTCGGCGTCCTGCGGAACCCTGCCGTAGCGGAAGAGGGAGCGGTACACGTTTCTGCCGAACCCGGCAACCCGGTTTACGGGCGCCGGCGGGCGGGGGACGGCTTCACTCGGTTGGTTCATGGGGATCCTGGAAATGCGTTGGAGGCTTCATGCTTTGAAGTACGTGCCCGGCGGAACCTTGACCGACTTGTCGATTTCCAGTTCGCCGTTCGGTGCTATGCTGACCTGGTACCAGTCCAGGGGCCGCGGGGCGGGGCCCCCCGTCACAAAACCGTCGTTGTCATACTGGCTCCCGTGACAGGGACATTCGTACCCGGCATCCGAGGTCCTGACCGTGCATCCCAGGTGCGTGCAGGTGATCGAAATCGCGGCAAATCCTTTCCTGTCGCGGACGATCACGACGCGCTGATCCTCCATCACCTCCTTGATCCCCTCCTTGTACTCCCCGGGGCGTCCCGCGCGGATGACGCTCGGCGGCCCGTAGTCGACGGCGGGCTTCAGGTAGAGGAGGTTCCCCACGGCGGCGATCAGTGCGGAAAAACCCACGCCTCCAAGGCCGAGCGCGGTCAGGAACGTTCTCCTGTCCATCCCGGGTTGCTGCATGCGGACGTTCTTCTTTTTCACGCCTGTGCTCCCTCTGTGGTTGCGCTACTCTTCGTCGCGAAGCATCTGGTATTTGGGTTCCTCGATATCCTTGAACTGGTTTGTCTTCGCGGCCCAGACGAACCCCAGGGCGAAGAGGACGCCAAGCCCGATGCTGAGGAATATGAGGAAGTAGACGGAGATCATCATGCGGTGGTTCCTCCCTTGTTAGTGGAGCGCGAACTTCTGCTGGTAGGCAAAATGCTCCATCGTGACTGCACCGGTGGGACAGCGCTTTGCACAGAATCCGCACCGGATGCAAAGCTCTTCATCTTTGAGCATCGCCGATCCCGTGGAGCGGACGGCGGCGGGCCCCTCTTCCGCGGCCAGGCGCGCAACGTCCGTCCCGTACCTGCGGACGAACACCTCTTCAAGGCGCGCATCGGAGGCGATCTGCGTGAGCGGGACCAGCGCCAGGCAGTACGTGGGGCACACGTCGACGCAGCCGTTACACAGAATGCAGAGGTCCCCGTTGAATATCGTGTTGATGTGGCACCGGAGACAGCGTTCCCCCTGCTCGCGTGCGACCGCCTCCTCAAAATTCTTCTCGATGATTGCGGTCCCGGCGACGCGCTCCGGAGGTTCGATCACGGGGGGATTGACCCTTGCAAACTGGAGATACCCCTCGGTCATCGCGTGGTCAGAGGGGAGCGTGAAGTCTCCCCTCCTCTCCTCGCGGAGCGTCCCTTCACGGAGGTACTCGTCGATGGAGACCGCCGCGCGCTGGCCGGAAGCGACCGCGTTGATGAACAGGCGCGCCCCCTCGGCAACGTCGCCGCTGGCGAATATGTAGGGGATATTCGTCCGCTTTGTCAGGGGATCGATTTCGATAAGACCGCGGGCCATCTTCAGGTCCGGCAGGTCCTTCAGAAATGAGAAATCCGCGCTCTGGCCGATGGAGAGCATGACCGTGTCGGCGGGGATGATCTCGCCCGGCTCTTCCTCGAACGTCGGGTTGAACCTGCCGGACGCATCGAACACCGATTTCACGCGCCGCGTGGCAAGTCCCGTCACCCTGCCGTTCTCCGTCACGATCTTCAGGGGGCCGCGCGACGTATGCAGCGTCACCCCCTCTTCGGTCCCTTCCCGTATCTCAAGCTCGTCGGCAGGCATCTCGTCCCGCGATTCGAGGCAGACAAGGTGCACTTCCTTCGCGCCCGTGCGGAGCGCCATGCGAGAGCTGTCGGTCGCCTCGTAGAAATCCTGCGCCTCCGAACGCCCCGGCCGGCGCACCGCCGAGCGTGCAACGTCGAATGCGACATTGCCGCCGCCGATCACGACGACCCGCTCGCCGATCTGTACCGGCCTGCCGGTGTTGACCGCTTTCAGAAAATCGATGCCGTGTATGACGCCGGCCGCGCCGGACCCCTCGATGCTCAAGTCGCGCCCTTTCTGGAGCCCCGAGGCGATCAGGATCGCTTCGAATCCCCCGGCGCGCATCCCGGGGATCGTGATATCCGTGCCGACCGACGTGTTGAGCCTGAGCTCCACGCCGAGCGAGAGTATCGCATCGATCTCCATCCGGACGAGATCCCTGGGGAGCCGGTAGACCGGGACGCCGGTCATCAGCATCCCCCCCGCGAACGAGTCCCGTTCGAACACCGTGACGCGGTATCCGAGGAGCGCAAGGTCGTGCGCCGCGGTCAGCCCGGCGACGCCCGCCCCGATGACCGCCACCTTCGTCCCCGCACGCGGGTTCGCCGAATCTCGGCGGGCCGTGGAGAAGGCGATCGTCGAGCCCGGGTCACCCGATTCGACGCCGTACTGCTCCGTGACGAACCGCTTCAGCGCCCGGATCGCGACGGGCTCATCGATGCTCCCCCGGCGGCATTCGACCTCGCACGGCGCGCCGCACACCCGACCGCATATCGAAGCGAACGGGTTCGGCGCGCGCGCGATCCTGTACGCGTCGAGATACCGTCCTTCGGCAATGGCTATGACGTACCCGCGCGCATCCGTCCGGACCGGGCACCCCCACTGGCACTTGACCTGACGCTGCCAGTATTCGATGTCCGGAATCTCGACGCGGAATTGACGATTCATCGTGAAGCCTTTCAGGCCAGGGAGGCGATGGGATCCAGTGTGCGGTCCTGTGTGAGGCCGGAGGCGAGCTCCGCAAGAGACTTCTTACTCAGTATCGTCTGCAGGGATTTCTGCGCTTCACACCAGACCAGATGGACCGCGCATGTTTTGTCGAGATGGCATGTTCCCGACGCGATGAGGCACTTGTTAAGAAAGACACGGCCCTCCACGGCTTCGATAACGTCCAGGAGCGTCAGCGATTCAGCCGGCCTTGAGATCCGGATACCACCCCCCGCCCCGCGTTGCGACCGGACCAGGCCGTCCTTCGAGAGCTGCGCGACGATCTTCCGCAGGAACCCTTCGGGGATATCCCACTGTTTCGACACGTCGCAGATCTGGACCAGCTCTCCAGGGGGGACAGAAGCAAGATGGATCATCGTTCGCACGGCATATTCGCCGGTCATCGAAAGCTGCATCATCACAGTATCCCCGGAAATTTGGCAATTCCCGGTTCCAAACTTCATGCCAAATGAGAGCTTATTGGTTATGACCGAGGAGGGGCCAGAATAGCAGATTTAGTTCGGAACGGAATGGGAGAAGTATATA
>DATJPH010000320.1:0-14120 GCA_035506475.1 Bacteroidota bacterium
TACGGGGATGACGCCATCGCCATGACAGCATCCATCCTCCCCTCGAGCAGCGCCCGCCTCTCGCGGGACCAGAAATCGACATTGAGCGTTTCGCTCACGATCTCTTCAATCCGCCGGGCGATCCTCTTCCGCCGTTTCAGCAGCAGCCCACCGCGCTCTTCCATGTGCGCCCGGTGCGCGTCGATCGTTGCCGCGATCTCCTCTATCCCCTCCCCCGTGCTCGCGGTCGATTTCACGACGGAGGGGGTCCACGCAGCAGGCTCCCGGAAATGGAGGATCATCTGGATCGCCATGACGGCCTGATCGGCTCCCGCTCTGTCCGCCTTGTTCAACACGAAGAAGTCGGCGATCTCCATCAGCCCGGCCTTCATCGCCTGTATGGAATCCCCCGATTCGGGGACAAGAACAACCACCGTGGTATCGGCCGCCCCCGCAATATCGAGCTCCGACTGGCCGACGCCGACGGTCTCCATAATGATCACCTCTTTGCCGGAAGCATCGAGGACGTCGGCGGCTTCCACCGCCTTCCTGCTCAGCCCGCCAAGGCTCCCGCGGGAAGCCATGCTCCGGATGAAGACGCCGTCGTCGGACTCGACGTCCGCCATCCTCACGCGGTCGCCCAGGAGCGCCCCGCCGCTGAAGGGGCTCGTCGGGTCGACGGCGATGACGCCGACGCCGAGGCCCCGCCGGCGGTAATGCTCCGCAAGCCTGCTTGTGATCGTGCTCTTCCCCGCCCCGGGGGGACCGGTGATCCCGATCCGGTAACTCCGGCCCGTCCGGCTGAACACCGCGCCAAGAAGCGCGCGGGACTCCCGCTCCCCGTTTTCCACGACGGAGATCGCCCTGGCGACCGCGACACGGTCCCCGGCAAGAAGCCTCTCCACGTCGACGCGGCTACGCGCCATGGCTTTCACGCCGGCGGAAAAACGCGACAGTCGCCTCCAGCCCCTCGTCGAGTGAGACCGAGGGGACCCAGCCAAGCTCTTTCCGTATCCTGCCGTTGTCGAGGACGCTCCGCATCTGCTCGCCCCGCTTTGCCTCCGCGTGGCGTTCCGCGCAGCCGGCACCCGTGGCGGCATTGAGCGACGCAAAGAGGCGGTTGACGTCGGTTTCCACGCCCGTGCCGACATTGAATACCCCCGGATGCGCGTGGTCGAGCGCAAGAACGTTCGCACGGACGACATCGGCGACGTACACGTAGTCCCGCGTCTGCGTCCCTGTCCCGTTGATGACCGGCTGCTCGCCCCTGAGCATCTTCGACGAGAATATCGCCACCACACCCGCTTCCCCTTCGGGGTTCTGCCGCGGGCCATAGACGTTGGCATACCTGAGACAGACGGACGCCAGGCCGTGCACCTCCCTGTAGTAATAGAGATACTGCTCGGTCGCCAGCTTGGCGACTCCGTACGGGGAGATGGGCCGGGTCGGGTGCGCTTCATCCGCCGGGAAGTAGTCCTGTTCGCCGTAGATCGCGCCGCCGCTGGAGGCGAAGATCACGCGGCGGACACCCGTGGCGACGGCTGATTCAAGGAGCGTCAGCACGCCGATGATGTTCACCGATGCGTCCTCGGCCGGATCGGCCACCGAGCGGCGGACGTCCATCTGGGCCGCATGGTGGTTCATGACGTCGAACCGCCCTTCTGCGAAGAGGCGCCTCACCCCCCGGGCATCCCGTATGTCGATCTCATGGAATGCGGCTTTCGGATTGAGGTTCTCTCTCTTACCGGTGGCGAGATTGTCGACGACGCTCACCGTGTGACCAAGCCCGACGTAGGCATCAACGATATGGGAGGCGATAAATCCGGCCCCTCCCGTGACGAGTATGTTCATGTGAGCGCTCTTTTCCCTATGTCTTTCCTGAAGTGCATCCCTTCAAACGAGATTCTCCCCGCCACGCCGTACGCCGCCGCAATCGCTTCAGCCATCCCGCCTGAGCGCCGCACCGCCGTCACCCCCATGACGCGTCCGCCGGCGGTCACAAGCGCCCCTCCCGGCCCGGCGGCCGTTCCCGCGTGAAAGAGCATCACGTCCGGGGGGATCTCCGTGGAAGGTGGGATCGCCAGAGGTTTCCCCCTCTCGTACGGGCCGGGATAGCCGCCGGAGGCCAGGACGACGCACACCGCCGACCCCTGCGCGGGGGCGGAACCGGCAAGCGTCCCGAGGTCTCCCGCGGCCGAAGCCGCAAGGAGCTCCGCAAGATCGCCGCCGTAGAGCGGAAGGACGACCTGTGTCTCGGGATCGCCGAACCTGCAGTTGTACTCCACGACCTTCGGACCGCCGGAGGTCAGCATCAACCCGACGTAGAGGCACCCTGTATAGGGGCGCCCTTCCGAGGCCATCCCCTCAAGCGTGGGCCGGATGATGCTCCGGCCGATCTCCTCCATCAGCGAGTCGGTCACGCGCGGCGCAGGCGCGTACGCACCCATCCCCCCGGTGTTCTTCCCCCTGTCGCCGTCAAAGACCCTCTTATGATCCTGGGCGGATGCGAGCGTGACGAACCCGGTGCCGTCTGTCACCGCGAATACCGAAGCCTCCTCCCCCTCCATGAACTCTTCAACGAGGACGGTGCTCCCGGCGCTCCCGAATGACGCGGGGTCGCGTATCTCCAGGAGCGCCCGGACCGCCTCATCGCGCGTCTGGCATACGATGACCCCTTTCCCCGCCGCGAGCCCGTCCGCCTTGATGACAAGCGGGAGCGGGGAAGCAAGGACGTGGCTGCGGGCCGCATCATTCTCCTGCGCACCGAATATCTTGTACGGGGCGGCGGGAATCGAGTGCCGCCGCATGAACTCCTTGGCGAACGCCTTGCTCCACTCCAGCTCCGCCGCCCGCCTTGTCGGTCCGAATATGGGAAGCCCGGCCTCCCTGAACGCATCGACGATACCCGATGCCAGCGGCCCTTCCGGACCGACGACGGTCAGGTCGACCGCCAGGCGCCGTGCCTCGCGTAGAAGGGAGGGGATATCCCCGGCGGGGGCGGGGAACGGATCCGCAAGGAGGGCGATCCCCGGATTGCCGGGGGTGCAGTAGACCTTCCTGACCAGAGGGCTCTGCGCAAGCTTCCAGACAAGCGCGTGTTCGCGGCCGCCGGACCCGATCACAAGGACGTTCATCTCAGGGCTCAAAGAGTGACTCAAAAAGTTTGGCCAGCAAGCCCGTGAGCGCCCGCCGGTCGTATTTCTCCACAACATCCGGACGCGGCCCCTTCAGCTGGCGCTTCTCATGGAGCAGGAGAAGCTCTTCGATCGCGCTTTTTATCGCCGCGACGTCCCGCGGAGCAACGACGGTCCCCCCGGCCTCGAGTATCGTCGACTTCAGGTACCCTTCCGGGACCAGGCCGAGTATCGGCTTGCGCGCGCCGATGTATTCGTAGACCTTCCCCGGCGAGCCGACGTCGTCTCCGACGGTCATCCAGAGAACGTCGGAGGCGCAAAGCTCGCGCACGCACTCGCGGTGAGGAAGATAGCCCAGGACGCGGACGGTATCCTGGAGCCCGAGCTTCGTCACGAGCTTCATGTTTTCTTCCCTGAATTTTCCGGCGAAGACCGCCTCAATGCGTCCCCGGAGCCGCGGCTTCTCGGCGAAGAGCGCGTGGAGCGCCCGGAGAAAATAGTCGGGGACCCTGTCTTCCCAGAACACCCCCGCGTACGTGATCCTCATCCTCCGGTCACCCCTCTCGCCGGCGTGCGCTCCCCTCCCCGGGAGCGGCGGAAAATCGTCCGGATCGAATCCCTGCGAGATGATGTCGATGTCGTGGTAGGTGAGGAACCTGTGCCGCCGGAGTATCTGTTCCTTCACGCGCCGGTTCGTCGTTATCACGTGGCTGCTCGAGCGGAGGGCCTTCCGCTCGAGCCGGATATTGGCAAGCCGGTGAAGCGGGGTCGGATAAAACTTGAACGGATTATCCACCCAGGGATCGCGGTAATCGAAGACGAGCGGCTTGTTGATCTTCCGCTTCAGTTTCCGGCCGATGAGGAATGACGTGAAGGGGGGGCCGGTCGCGAAGACAAGGTCAAAGGGGGTTTCCCTGTGAAGCGCCAGGGCCCGGGCCACCGCCCTGCGCCGCCACCCGATCTTGTTGTCCGGGATGAAGAACGTGTCGCTCAGCCGGCTCAGGAGCTTCCGCTTCCACTCGGCGGGGATTTCGACGACGCTCCGTTTTCCCAGGAGGCGCGCGGGCCCCGACGGCCGGGTCCGCTCGATCGTGACGTGCATCCCTTCGAGCTCGGCAAGAAGCGTCGTGTCCTCGGCGAAATAGCCCCTGGGCTCGACCGTGAGCACCGTGGGATGCCAGCCGAACCCGGAGAGGTACTTCACAAACTTGAGCGTCCTCTGGACCCCGCTGAGCCCCATCGGGGGAAAATAATACGCGATGACAAGGACCCTGCGCGGGGGGATTTCCGTCTGTGCCATGGAGTCAGTCAGAGAACAATGAGATCGCGCCGGGAACGGGTCAGGAGCCTGCATCCGGACCGGCCGAGGAGGAGGTCGTCCTCGATCCTGACACCGCCCGCGCCGGGGATATACACGCCGGGCTCAATGGTGATGACGCTCCCCCGCTCAAGCACCTCGCGGCTCAGCGGGGAGACGTGAGGGCGCTCGTGGACGCGGAGGCCGAGACCGTGGCCGAGCGAATGCACGAAATACCTGCCGAAGCCCCGCCTCCGCAGGCAGGTACGGGCGACCGCATCGAGCGCGCGGGCGGTCATCCCGGCCCGGGCCGCGGCGGAGGCGGCTTCGTTTGCTTCAAGGACGGCGCTGTAGGCTTCCCGGAGCCTCCGCGGAACGCGCCCCAGGGCGACGGTCCTTGTCAGGTCCGAGTTGTACCCGCGGACCCTGGAGCCGAAGTCGAGCAGGACGAACTCCCCCTTTCGCAGCTTCCGCGCCGTGGGCCGGGCGTGCGGGAGAGCCCCGCGCGGTCCGCTTGCAACGATGACATCGAACGCGTCGGATTCCCCGCCGCGACGCCTGTTGAGGTACGAAATCTCCGAGGCGACATCGAGCTCCGTGACACCGGGGCGGATGGAAGCGAGGACCTCCGAGAAGACCCTGTCCGCGATCGCCGCCGCCTGCTCGATACAGGCAATCTCCCCCGGGTCCTTGACAAGGGAAAGACTCTCGACGATCCCGGTGGCGGGCCTGAAGGCGACACCGGGGAAGAGCCGCCTGAGAGAGCGGTACTGTGCGTACGTCATCGTATCGGATTCGAACCCCGCGGTGCGGCAGGCGCGGAGCGTCTGCGAGGCCGCGGCATCCTCCAGGAGGCCCCTGCGTCCGATGATCCTCCGGAATCCCCTCACCTCGGCACCGCTCTGAAGCCGGTAGCGGGAATCGCTGACGAAAAACGCGCGCCGGGCCGTGACCACCGCCAGGGCGTTCGACCCGCTGAAGCCCGTCAGGTAGCGTACGGCGGCAAGGGAGGTGACAAGGAACGCGTCGAGAGAGTTCTCCCTCATGCTCGCCCGCAGCCCTGCGATGCGCGGGCCGGTCATGGGAGGAGAGAGCATCCGGAGAGGGTCACGGAGAGTCACCCGTGGTAGTTCGGTGCTTCCTTGGTGATCGCGATGTCGTGGGGATGGCTCTCGCGCAACCCTGCATCGGTCATGCGCACGAACTGTCCGTGCGACTTCAGCTCCGCGATGTTCTTCGCCCCGCAGTATCCCATCGCCGCGCGAAGTCCCCCCACCATCTGGTAGATCGTGTCGCCCAGGGGGCCCTTGTGCGGAACCCGCCCTTCGATCCCTTCCGGGACGAGCTTCGCGATATCGTCCTCCGCATCCTGGAAGTACCGGTCCCGGCTCCCCTGTTTCATCGCTTCGAGCGATCCCATCCCCCGGTAGTACTTGTAGCTCCGCCCTTCGTAGAGGACCATCTCCCCCGGAGACTCATCAACGCCGGCGAAGAGCCCCCCGATCATGACCGCGTCGGCGCCGGCGGCGATCGCCTTGGCGATGTCCCCGGTCTGCTTGATCCCCCCGTCGGCGATAATCGGAGTCTTCGAGCGGGCGGCGGCCTTTGCACATTCGAATATCGCGGTCACCTGCGGGACGCCGACGCCGGCGACGACGCGGGTCGTGCAGATCGAGCCAGGGCCGATCCCCACCTTGACCGCGTCCACACCGGCGCGGATCAGGTCGCGGGTGGCTTCCGCGGTCCCGACGTTGCCGGCCACAAGGTCGAGGCGCGGGAAACGGCGCCTGACCTTCCTGACCATCTCGATCACCCCCCGCGAATGGCCGTGCGCGGTGTCCACGACGACAAGGTCCGCCCCGGCTTTCACGAGCGCGTCGACACGGTCGACGGTATCGGCGGTGACGCCGACGGCGGCGCCGACGCGGAGGCGGCCGTGCTCGTCCTTGCAGGCGCTCGGGTGCTTGATCTTCTTGAGAATGTCCTTGAACGTGATCAGGCCGTTGAGGACACCGTGCCTGTCCACGACGGGGAGTTTCTCGATCTTGTGCTTCTGCAGGATCCGCTGCGCCTGCTCAAGCGTCGTCCCCAGGGGGGCGGTCACCAGGTTCTCTTTCGTCATGATGTCGGCGACGCGCTGGTCCTCGTCCGGTTCGAACCGGAGATCCCTGTTTGTGATGATCCCGATGAGCCTCCGCTCGTCGTCGACGACGGGGATGCCGGAGATGCGGTACTTGTTCATGAGCGCCAGGACGTCGCGCACCGTCCGGTCGGCCTTCACGGTCACCGGGTCGAGGATCATCCCGCTCTCCGAGCGCTTGACGCGGTCGACTTCCTCCACCTGCCGCGTGATCGACATGTTCTTGTGGAGAACGCCGATGCCTCCCTCCCGCGCCATCGCGATCGCCATCGCCGATTCGGTCACGGTATCCATCGCCGCGCTCATCAGGGGGACGTTCAGCGTGATGCGACCGGTGAGGCGGGAGCGGACATCGACCTCGCGGGGGAGGACGGAAGAGCGGGCGGGCACAAGCAGCACGTCATCGTAGGTGAGCGCTTCACCGATTATCTTGCCTCTGGCCACGGCTGCTCCCGGATTGTGGTTGGTCGGTTCAGGTGAATGCGGGTATTCCCGTGATATCCTCCCCTACAATCAGCGTGTGCATCTCGTGCGTCCCCTCGTACGTGATCACGGACTCGAGATTGGCCGCGTGCCGCATCACGGGGTACTCGTCGAGTATCCCGTTCGCGCCCAGGATGCCGCGCGCGTCGCGGGCGATCTCCAGGGCGGTGTGGACGTTGTTTCTCTTGGCAAAGGAGATCTGCTGAAAGCGCGCCTTCCCCGCGTCCTTGAGCCTGCCGAGCTGCAGGCAGATGAGCTGGGACTTCGTAATCTCCGTCACCATGTTGACGAGCTTTGCCTGGGTCAGCTGGAACGAAGCGATCGGCCTGTCGAACTGAATGCGGGATCTGGCGTAGGTGAGTGCGGCGTCGTAGCACGCCATCGCGGCGCCGACCGCCCCCCAGGCGATCCCGTAGCGGGCCTGGCTGAGGCAGGAGAGCGGGAGTTTCAATCCTTCGCCGCCGGGGAGTATGTTCTCTTCCGGGACGCGCACGCCGTCGAATATGAGCTCCGAGGTGACGGACGCCCGGAGCGAATGTTTCCCCTTCATCTCGGGCGCGGTGAATCCCGGCGTCCCCTTCTCGACAAGGAATCCGCGAACGGTGCCGCCGAGCTTGGCCCACACGACGGCCACGTCGGCGATGGACCCGTTCGTGATCCACATCTTCGCGCCGTTGAGCAGGTACCCGTCGTCCCGTTTTTCCGCACGGGTGATCATCCCGCCGGGGTTCGAGCCGAAATCGGGCTCCGTGAGTCCGAAGCAGCCGATCTTCTCCCCGCGCGCAAGTGCCGGGAGCCACCGGTCCTTCTGCTTCGCCGAGCCGTAGGCGAATATCGGGTACATCACGAGCGCGCTCTGGACGGAGGCAAAGCTCCTGATGCCGCTGTCCCCCCGCTCCAGCTCCTGCATCACGAGCCCGTAGGCCACGTTGTTCATCCCCGCGCATCCGTACTCGGCGGGAAGCGTCGCGCCGAAGAGCCCCATCTCCGCCATCACCGGGATGAGATCGGCGGGGAACGTGCCTGCCCGGTTGTGTTTTTCTATGACGGGGAGAACCCTGTCGTCGACAAATTCGCGGACGGTCTGACGGACAAGCCGTTCATCCTCGCTGAGGAGACCGTCGATCCCGAGGTAATCGACTCCCTGGAATTTCGCCATACGCCTCATAGATTGAAAAAAGCCCTGTCCACGAAAAGCAACACAGGGCCTGAGGGCTCAGAATTTCAACAAATGAACGAAAAACGGGGCACAATGTCAACGGAGGGAGGACGCTTCAGTTCTCCACCTTCAGTCCGTAGCGCTTGATTTTCAGGTAGAGCGTCTTCTTGCTTATGCCGAGTGCATCGGCGGTTTTTGTCCTGCTGAAATTGTACTGGCGGAGCATCCGCTCGATATGCTCGCGCTCGAGATCCTCGAGCGAGCCGGCGTCGCCCCCCTCCTCGGCAGGAACGCCGGTCTCCCCCGCCCGGGCGGGGCGGTCGGAGCGGTGGAAGTACATCGCCAGGTCGTTCACCTCGATCGTCTCCCCGGTGGAGAGGAGCACGGCTCCCTCGAGAACGTGTTCAAGCTCCCGCACGTTGCCGGGCCAGTCGTACTCCATCAGCACGCGGCTCGCGGAGGGGGAGAGCTTCTTCGCGTTTTTCGTCTTCGCCTTCCGCTGGAGGAAGTAGTCCGCAAGGACCGGGATGTCTTCCTTCCTGTCGCGGAGCAGGGGGACGTGAAGCGTGATCACGTTCAGGCGGTAGAGGAGGTCCTCGCGGAACCTGCCGGCCCGCACCTCCTCGCGCAGGTCCTTGTTCGTCGCGCAGACGACCCTGACGTCGACCGTCAGCAGGTTCGTTCCTCCCACGCGCCGGAATTCTCCCGTCTCCAGGAATCGGAGGAGCTTGGGCTGTATCGCGGGACTGATGTCGCCCACTTCGTCAAGGAAGAGCGTCCCCCCGTTGGCCACTTCGACAAGTCCCTGCTTGGTGGCCACCGCGTTTGTGAACGCCCCCTTCTCGTGCCCGAACAGCTCGCTCTCGAGAAGCGTATCGGGGATCGACGCGCAGTTCACGGCGACAAACGGACGGTTGTTCCTGGGGCTCCTCCGGTGGATAAGGCTCGCGATGAGTTCCTTCCCCGTTCCGCTCGCCCCCTGGATCAGGACGAACGAATCGCTTTCGGCGAACCTTGTGGCGCTCTCGATGAGTTTCAGGAAGACGGGGGCCTGACCGATAAGCTCGGAGTTCCCGGCTTTTCGCGTCAGTTCGCTCTTCATCAGCTTGTTGTCGATGAAGAGCTGCTTGCGCTCTATGGCGCGGTGGATGGTATTGAAGAGCTCGTCAATATCGTACGGCTTCGCCAGAAAGTCATAAGCCCCCATCTTGATCGTCTGGATGGCGGTCTTGACGTCGGCGTAGTTGGTCAGGATGATGACCTGCGTTGTCGGGGAGTATTCCTGGACGAATTTGAGGACTTCGATCCCGGTCACACGGGGCATACGGATGTCGAGCAGGACGACATCGTATACCTTGGCCTGGATCTTGTTGATGGCTTCCCCGCCGTCCGCGGCACAATCGACGGAGAATTCTTCGGATTCAGAGAGTTCGCTCTCGAGAAGTACTCTGAGGGGTTCTTCGTCGTCGACGATCAGGAGGTTGTATTTTTTTCCCATGCGGGGGGCGTCATTCGCTCAGAACACGCTCGATTGTTGTCAGGAGATCGACGAGGTCGTACGGCTTGCTGACAAAATCGTCAGCGCCGAGTTTTTTCGATTCGATCGCATTTTTCAGATCGGCAAACCCTGTCAGCATGACCACTTTGGTCTTCGCGTGCTTCTCCTTGATGAACTTCAACACCTCGAATCCGTTCACCCTCGGCATCTTGATGTCGAGAAGCACGAGATCGTAAGGGGTCTTTTCCACTTCACCGATGGCCTCATCACCGTCCGCGGCGGCTTTCACGTCGTAACCTTCGTTGGCTAATTCTCCGCTCAGTACTGTCCGTAGGGCATCCTCGTCGTCAACGACCAGAATGGTGCTTTTCTTGGTAACCGGATTGGTCATCAGGTCTCCGATGGGGGTGAAACGTCGTTCTGCCGCATTCTGCGGCCAGGTCGCTCATATAACGACCGATAATAGAGAAAGAATCGGACAAAATCAACTCGCAACTCCGCCCTTTTCGCCCCGCGCGCGAAGGGCCCCGGCCGGGGAGGTTTGCATATTTTTCGATGATATCGTATACTTCAGGCATGCCTCTCCCTCCCCCGATACGGGTCCTGTTTGTTGACGACGATACAAGCTACATGGCGGTCGCCCAGCACCTCCTCTCGAAATACCAGGGGACAAAATTCGATATTCTCTGGAAACAGAACGGCCGCGGGGCGCTCGAAGTCCTCGGGAAGAACCCCGAAATCGACCTCATTCTGATGGACTATCACCTCCCCGAGGACAACGGGCTCGAGGTGACGCGCCAGATCCGCGAAAAGAACATCGATATCCCGATTATTTTCCTCACCTCCAACAGGGACTTCCGGCTTGCGATCGAGGCGATGAAGTACGGCGTGGAGGACTACCTCGTCAAGGACGAAGCGGTCGACTCGGTCCTCCCGCGCACCATCGTCAACATACTCGAACGGGTCCGCCTCAAGAAACAGATCGCCGAGCGGGTGAAAGGCGACCTGATCGCGAAGAACAGGACAAACGTGATCAAGGAGCTCATCGTCACGGTCTGCCATGAATTCAACAACCCGCTCGCGGCCATCAAGATCAGCACCGACATACTCCTGAGGCAGCAGCTCAATCCCGCCGAACGCCTGGTCGTCGAGGGTATGGACAGGAACGTCGGGCTTGTCGAGAGGGAAATCGCAAGGCTGCGAGATCTCGATTTCGACACGGCGGGAACCCGTACGGGTCCCGCCTGAACGCGGCGGCAATCCCGTCCAGCTTGCATGTTTGGGGCACTTTCCCTATATTGAGAAACAGAACTGATTCAACGACTGCTCGGACCCCATGGTCAAACGCAGGCCCTACACGGATAAGAATCATATTTCTCCAGTCTTGAAGTCTGTGTGAACGTAGTCCCGCCCAATCGCGGGACTACTTATTTTTCAGGGGTGAGGACGCAGGTGACGGTCAGGGGCATACAGGATATCATGGAAACCTGGGCTCCCCTCGACATCGCGTGGGAAGGGGACAACGCCGGGCTCCAGACCGGCGACCCGGACGCCCGCGTCCGCGGGATACTCGTCGCACTTGATGTCACGGAGGATATTGCGTCGGAAGCGGTCAGGCGTGGCGCCAATCTCATCGTCAGCCACCATCCCCTCCTGTTCCGGCCTCTCCGCTCGGTGACAACAAGGACCGCGCGTGAACGATGCCTGGCGGCGCTCCTGCGGAAAGGCCTCTCGGTCTATTCCGCGCACACAAATCTCGACTTTACGCGCGGGGGAACCAGTTTCGCCCTCGCGAAGTCTCTTGGCGTGACGCCCGAGGGCTTCCTGAAGTCGCCGTTCAGCCTGCGGAGCAAAATCGTCACATTCGTCCCCCGTTCCCACGCCGGTGCGGTCGCCGCAGCAATGGCCGCCGCCGGGGCGGGGGTGATCGGGGAGTACGACCAGTGCTCATTCAGCGGGGAAGGGACCGGGACATTCCGGGGGGGTCCCGGCGCGCATCCCTCAATCGGACGCCGGGGGGTGACGGAACGTGTCACTGAAGTCCGCCTCGAGATGGCGGCGCCGCGGCGATCGGTGGCGGAGGTCGTCCGTGCGCTGAAGAAGGCCCATCCCTACGAAGAGGTCGCGTACGACATCTATCCTCTGGCGAACGCCGACGCGGAATACGGGATGGGGGCGATCGGCACGCTCAGCCGTCCTCTGCCGATCGGCGCGTTCATCCCCCTCGTCCGCCGGGTGCTGAAATCGCCTTCGGTGCGCTGGAGCGGGAACCCGCGGACAACCGTGCGCCGTGTCGCCCTCTGCGGAGGGAGCGGCAGCGATCTGCTCCCCGAGGCGATCGCCTCCGGCGCGGACGTCTTCGTCACCGCCGACGTTCGCTACCACACGTACCAGGAGGCGGAAGAGCGCATCGTGCTCGTGGATGCGGGACATTTTGAAACAGAATATCCGGTCGTCGCGGCCATCGTCGAGCGCCTGCGACGCGAGACACTCAGGCGCGGCAGCCGCATCAGGGTTCGCGCCGCGGCAACGTCGACGAATCCGGTCAGGGGAAGCATGTAACAATCACAGAGGAGCGTTCATTGGAAACAAAGCTACGGCAACTGTATGCACTGCAACAGATCGATTCGAGTCTTGACGAACTCGAAGAGTTGAAGGGAGACCTCCCAGGGCGCATCCGGGAGCTCGAGGCGCAGGAGACGGCACTGAAAGAACAGCTCGCGGCACTCGAGACGACAATGAGAACGGCGTTCACGCAGCGCGACAACGCCGACGGCGAGATCATCGCACTCCGGGAGAAGGCCGAAAAGTACAAGACACAGCAATTCCAGGTCCGCAACAACCGTGAATACGACGCGCTGACACGGGAGATGGATGCGGCGCAGGACACGATCGTCCGGCTGGAAAAAGAAATGGAGATGCTCGAGGGGAAGGCGACACTCGCCCGCGGCGACATCGAAACGGTCAGGGCAAGCCTCACCGAGCTCGACGTCCTGCTCGCGGAGAAACGGACCGCGCTTGCCGAAGTGTCCAGGACGACGGAAGAGGAGGAAGGAAAGCTCCGGCACGAGAAGGAGAAAATCCTCCACAGGGTCGCCAAGAGCGATCTCACCCAGTACGAGCGGATCCGCAAGGCGAAGAAAGGAAAGGCCGTCGTCCCCGTCCGCAGGGGCGCGTGCGGCGGCTGTTTCGCGAGAGTTCCTCCCCAGAAGCTGCTGGAACTGAGGCAGAACAACAAGATCTACCTCTGCGAACATTGCGGCCGCATCATCGTGTCGGATGAAATCGCCGTGGGGAAGACTTCTGCAGCATGACGCTGCATGCATTCACCGATGGAGCCTCGCGGGGGAACCCCGGAGAGGCGGGGATCGGGATCCTTGTCACGGACGAGAAGCAGGAGACGGTGCTCTCGCTCCACGCGTATATCGGCCGCTGCACGAACAACATCGCCGAGTACACGGCGCTGGAGACGCTCCTGGAGCAGGCCGGCAGGCTTGAGTGCACGCGGCTCCTGATCCACTCCGACAGCGAACTTATGGTCCGGCAGATCAACGGCCAGTACAAGGTTAAGGATCACGGGTTGAAGCCGCACCACGCACGGGCAGTGCGCCTGTTGAAGGCGCTCCCCTTCCCGTGCACGGTCGCCCACATCCCCCGGGAAGAGAACCGGGAGGCCGACAGGCTTGCGAACCTCGGGATCGACGAGAAGATCCCGCTCAAAGTGTAGTATTAACTAACAACAAACATCAACGATGCAGGTCGGGCAGCCGCGTGACGCTCGCGCGTCATGAGGAAAGTCCGAACTCCACAGAGCAGGGTGCCCCGTGAACAGCGGGGGTCCCTGCCGCGCAAGCGGCAGGGAACGGATAGTGTCACAGAAAACATACCGCCTGCAGGAACGCGTGCCTCGCGTGCGCGGCCCCGCGGGTAAGGGTGCAAAGGCGAGGTAAGAGCTCACCGCCCCGGCAGTAATGCCGGGGGCAGGAAAAACCCCATCCGGAGCAAGACCAAATAAGAGAGGAGAGGCTGCTCGTCTCACCGTCACGCCTCGGCGTGACGACACTCTCGGGTAGGTCGCTAGAGCCAAGGAGCAATCCGCGGCCCAGAGAAATGGCTGCCTCTCCCGCCCATCCGGCGGGAAAGACAGAATTCGGCTTACAGACCTGCACCGCGTATTCCTGAGGGAGGATTCCCCCCCGGGCAATGCGCGGGATTCAGATCCGGGAGACTGTGTGAATTCTACCGTACGGGAGCACCGGTGGACGTTCGTTGAGCCACCGGACGCCGGCATTGTCGCCCGCCTGTCCAGGGATATCAACGTCCCCGAGCCTATTGCACGGGTCCTTGTCCACCGGGGTATCGACGATTACGACAAGGCCAAGGCGTACTTTCGCCCGACGCTCGATCTCCTCCACGACCCGTTCCTCCTG
>DATJPH010000321.1:0-2025 GCA_035506475.1 Bacteroidota bacterium
CTGTCCGTCGAAGTGCGGTACCGGGACACGGAGGGGAAGGAACATCTCCTGAAAGCGCGGGGCTCGCTGGCGGAGCTCCTGCAGCACGAGATCGATCACGTCAACGGGGTGCTTGCGCTTGACCGGGCGGTCGACTCGAAGCACATCGTCTACAAATCGGAACTGGAGAAGCTGAAACTGGGGTCGGCCAGAAAACAGATGTGACGTTGCACGTCCCTACCCCGGGATTTTTCCCCACCGTGTCCGGAGGCAGTACGCGAAGATCTTCTCCTCGTATGTATGAAACGGGGGGAAGGTGATCCCGCTCCCTTCCAGCAGCGCATCCGTGTTCGTCGAATCAAAGAGGCGGTCGATGCTGACGTAGGGGAGCAGCGTATCAAGCTGCCCGAGGAGGGCTTCTTCCCGTCCCCGCGTGAGGCGCCTGCGGCGCTCGAACTCCTCCCTTGAGACGAACTCCATCGTGCGGGGCGCCGCCAGCGGCGCGTGCAGGTCGAAGTATGCGGTGGCGCTCAGCACGACCTCCCCCAGCGGCGCGGCGCGGTCCGGCCCCGCCGTGACGTGGCAGACCTTTCCGTTGGCCGCGTCCAGCCCCATGATGTGCACCATCACGTCGTCGACCCAGTCGATCGGCACGAGGTCCATCTTCGTGGAGGGGGTGCCGGGGACGAACGAGAGCATTCCCCGCTCGACGAGCCGCAGCGGGATGTAGATGACGTTGAACGAGCTCGTCGCACCCGTCCGCGAATCGCCGATGATGATGCTGGGCCGGAAGATCACCGCGGGGATCCGCGGGAAGATGTCCCGGACGATCCGCTCGGATTCGCACTTCGATTGTTCGTAGGTATTGAAGAACTGCTGCCCCATCTCCAGCTCGTCTTCGGTGACGACCCCCCCGCGCCTGCCGGACACCGATGACGTACCGATGTACACGAACCGTTTCAACCGTCCGCGGTCGGCGCACCGGCCGGCGATCGCGAGGACTCTCCGCGTCCCGCCGCAGTTTACCTCGCGCGCCTCCTCCAGAGGGTGGTCGAACCGGATCGTGGCTGCGCCGTGCACGATGTACGTGGTCTCCCTGACGATCGCTTCGAGCTCGCCGGCAGGGAGCCCGCATCCTTCCTGCAGAACATCCCCCCGGAGGCCCCGGACCCTCTCCCGCGCTCCCGGGATCCCCGACATCCGTTCCGCCTCGCGGGAGATCCCTTCCATCCGGGCGGTGACGTCCGCGTCGCTCTCCCCGCGGACCAGGAGCGTGATCACCGATCCGGGAAACGCCCTGAGGAGCCTGGGGATGAGATGTGTCCCCACGAGCCCCGTCCCGCCGGTCATGAAGAAATGCTCGGCCATAAGTGTCCGCCTGCTGCGTATGGTGGGTTCAGACCGGTAAAATACGGTTTCTCCCCCCCTTCGGCAATTGGAATCGTTTGGAAACTTTGCTATATTTTTTTCTATGCCCTTCGTTCCTTCCTATATCGCCCGCCACCGCTCGGGCGAGCTCCGCGTACGCGCGGAGAAGCTCCGCGCCATGCTCTCGTCATGCCGGATCTGTCCGCACGACTGCGGGAACAACCGGCTTGCAGGAGAAATCGCGCGATGCTATTCGGGGGAGCTTCCCGTGGTCTCCTCGTACACCCCCCACTTCGGCGAGGAGCCCGCGCTTGTGGGGACGCACGGTGTCGGCAACATTTTCTTCGGCAACTGCAATCTCCGCTGCGTCTACTGCCAGAATTACCTCATCAGCCAGAACCACAGGGTCGAGCGGCAGAACGAGGTGAGCATCACCCGGCTGGCGGAGATGATGATCGAGCTGCAGGAGAAGGGGTGCCACGCGATCGGCCTCGTCTCACCCACGCATTTTGTCCCCCAGATTGTGATGGCCCTTGACGCGGCGGCCGGCGCGGGTCTCCGGCTCCCCCTTATCTACAACACGAATGCGTACGACGCGGTGGACGTCCTGCGTCTCCTCGACGGCGTCGTGGACATCTACCTCCCCGATCTGAAATACGGCGACGACGCGATGGGGCG
>DATJPH010000322.1:0-5857 GCA_035506475.1 Bacteroidota bacterium
ACCATCAGAGCGCCCCAGCACGAGATCGGGACGAGGGCGGCGGAAATACTGATCCGCAACATCGAGTCACCCACACTCATGGCCGTCGAGCGGGTCGTGCTCGAGACGGAGTTCATCATCAGGGAGTCATCGAGAGTTCTCAACTCCCGGTAGACATCTCCCCGCCTGCTCTGCCCCCTCGCCGGGCTTTGGCCCTATCCGATCCTCGAAGTCCCGGGTTTTTCGCTTCGGCTCAGAAACAGAGAAGCCCGACCCTTGCGGATCGAGCTCTCGTTGTTCGATTCAAGTGCAGATTACTTCACGAGGTTCAGTCTCACCGATGCCCTGTTGCTCCCGGCGATGAGCCGGGCGATATAGACGCCGGTCGGAAGACGCGACCCGTCGAACCGGACCGTGTGCGTGCCCAGGGAGAGATACCCGTCGACGAGCGTGGCGACCTCCTGCCCCAGGATCGAATAGACGGTCAGACGGGCAGGGGCTGACGCCGGGAGCGTGAAGGTGATCGTGGTTGCCGGGTTGAACGGGTTGGGATAGTTCTGGGCGAGGTGGAACTGCAGCGGCGCGCCCCGGGCTCCTCCTTCAGGCAGGCCGGCCGGCGTGTTGACCGGGTTCAGCCAGAGGTCGCTCCCCCGTCCCTGCCAGTTGGCACCGAAGAGATCCATGTCCCCGTCGTTGTCGACATCCGCGATCTGCATCTGGTGCGAACCATCATTGGAGAGCACCTGCTTCGTCCAGGTAAGGCCTTTCCCGCCGTTGTAATAGATCCTTACCTCCTGCGGGTACTCACCGGTGTTCATCGCCGCGCTCGCGATATCCATCTGACCGTCAAGGTTGAAGTCGGCCGCGCCGACGAAGTGCTGTACCGTCTGGAGCCCCGCCTCGACGATATGCTCCGTCCAGCCGGGCTGGCGCGGATCGGCAGGTGCTTCGAACCAGGAGACCCTCGAGGTATCGGTGCCGTCCTCCGCGGGGGCGAGCACGATGTCCTTCCTGCCGTCCCCGTTGATATCGGCAACGGCGACGGTGACGTTAGTGCACGTGTACGTCGTCGTGTAGGGGTGCTCCACCCAGACCGTCCCCCCGGCTGTGTTCTCGAACCAGGAACCGCCGATCACGATGTCCGGCCGCCCGTCGTTGTTAATGTCGACAACACGGAGGCCTTCACCGTCGACACAGGGGAATGAGATGGGCGTCCACGTCGACGGATTGACCTGGAGATAGACGTAGACCACATCCCCCGCGTAGTGGCCGTATGCCATCTGGTCGCGTGCCACCACGTCGACCAGGGTGTCGCCGTTCAGGTCGGCCACGTCGACGTTGTGGAGGGTCCTCTGTTCAATCGACGTGAGCGTCCAGGACCCCGTGGGGCCCGGATTTTTGTACCAGCCGACGATCGGGTTCCCGTCCGAGTCCGCCGCGAGGACGACGACGTCGTTCTTTCCGTCCCGGTCCAGATCCACGACCCTCATTTCGGTGCGGAATCCCGCAAGGAGGGAGATGACGTGGGGGGTCCACCCGGGATTCTGGTACCAGACAAGACCGCCCGATGTGTAGCCTCCGACAAGGAGGTCGATCCTTCCGTCGCCGTTGATATCGCCGGCGGCTTTCCCCCACGGATCCACGGGACCGCGCGCGTCGACGATCGTCTGGACAAACGCCCCCGGGAGCTGCTGTGATCTGGAAGGGGAAAAAACGGAAAGGATGACGGCGAGCAGGGCGCCCGCGCGCATCAGTTGCTGCCGGCCCCGGCGTGCGGGGCCGGCGGTCCGGCCTGCGGATATACCTTTCTGCGTAGCCCCCCCTGGGAATTTACTCGTACCGGAGAGCATCAATCGGGTTCAACATCGCCGCTTTCCTGGCGGGATAGAAGCCAAAGAAGATCCCGATGGCGATCGAGAAACCGAACGAAAGGAGAATGGAAAAGAATGTGATAATCGTCGGCCACTTCGCGAGGCTCGAGATCGCGCCGGAGCCGCTCACGCCCACGATGATCCCCGTGATCCCCCCCAGGAGGCTCAGGACGAGGGCCTCGATGAGGAACTGGGTCAGGATATCTCTTGATCTCGCGCCGACGGACATGCGGATCCCTATCTCCCGGGTCCGCTCCGTGACGGACACGAGCATGATGTTCATGATACCGATCCCGCCGACAAGCAGCGAGACCGAGGCGATGCTCGCAAGAAGAATCGTGAGTATCTGCGTCGTGGCCGTCGCGGCGTTCGCCAGATCGGCCTGGTTGCGGATGGAGAAATCATCCGCGTCGTACGGCGCGATCTTGTGCCGCATCCTGAGCAGCTCCGTGATCTGCGCCTGCGCCACGGGGATATTCGACGGGCTCGTGGCGGACACGAGGATCTGGCGAAGGTACGGGAACCAGGTGAGCCTCCGCTTGACCGTTGTCCAGGGCGCGAGGACGATATCGTCCTGGTCCTGGCCCATCGCGTTCTGCCCTTTCTTCGTCAGGACGCCGATCACTTTGCACGGCACGTTCCTGATGCGCACGGTCTGGCCCACCGGACTTCCGTCGGGGAAGAGCGCATCGGCGACGGTCTTGCCGAGCACGCACACCTTCGCCGCCGCCTTGATATCGGCATCGGTGTAGAAGTCGCCGTACTCGATCCCCCATTTCCTGATCTCGAGATAGTCCTGGCCCGTCCCCTCGATCCCCGTCGCCCAGTTCATGTTCCCGGCGATAATCTGTCCCCCGGCGCGGGTCCCCGGCGAGAGAAGTCCCACCGCCGGACACTCCCTCTGGATGGCAATGCAGTCGTCCTCGGTGAGCGTCGTCGTCGTTCCCGCGCCGCCGCGGACCCCCCCCGTGTTCTGCGAACCCGGGTAGACGATAAGCACGTTGGTCCCCAGCGAGGAGATCTGCTGTTCGACCGAATACTGCGCCCCCTGGCCGATCGCGAGCATGGCGATCACCGCCGCGACGCCGATGATGATCCCCAGCATCGTCAGGAACGAACGCATTTTATTCCTCTGCAGGGCGCGGAATGCCGAGATCAGGATATTGAGTATTTTCATGCCGGTTCCTCTTCATCGACCGCGGGGAGTTCCTTTATCACCTCTGCGGCAAGTCTTGGCGAGGGATTTGACCTGTCCGATTTGATCCTCCCGTCACGGAATATGATGTGCCGCTTCGCAAACTGGGCGATATCCGGCTCGTGGGTTACGAGGATAATCGTGATCCCTTTCTCATTGAGCTCCTGAAAGATCCCCATGACCTCGACGCTGGTCCTGCTGTCGAGATTGCCGGTCGGCTCGTCGGCAAGTACGATGCTCGGATCGTTGACGAGCGCCCGCGCGATCGCCACCCTCTGCTGCTGCCCTCCCGAGAGCTGGTTGGGATAATGATGCACCCTCTCCCCCAGACCCACCATGTTCAGCGCCCGGACGGCGCGTTCCTCCCGGTCTTTGATCGAGGACGTTCCATACAGGAGGGGGAGCTCGACGTTTTCGATCGCCGAGGTCCGCGACAGGAGATTGAATCCCTGGAAGACGAATCCGAGCTTGTTGTTCCGGATCCGGGCCAGCTCGTCCCGCGTCAGCCTGCTGACGTCGATCCCGTCGAGCACGTACGTCCCCTTCGTCGGCTTGTCCAGGCATCCCAGGATGTTCATGAACGTCGACTTCCCCGATCCGGACGCACCCATGATGGCGACAAACTCCCCCCGGCGAACCGAGAGCGTCACGCTCCGGAGGGCATGGACCTCGACTTCACCCAGCATATACGTTTTAGCAAGGTGATCGATCTGTATGAGCTGCCCGTCGCCGGAAGAGACGGAAGCCGGCCCCGTGCTTCCGATCATCGGAACCCTCCGGGACCGCCGGGCCTCTGCTGGCCGCCGGAGAGCGGGCTTGCCGAGGCAACCTCAGATGTCGATGTCGCGCCGAGGACGATCTGGTCCCCGGGGTTCAGTTTGTCGGTCGTGATTTCGGTGAACCTGCCGTCGGTGACGCCGGTTTTGACGAATACCGGTTCGAGTTTCTTCTGTGCATTGAGAATCCAGATGCGTGCCCGCCCCGCCTGGTGATTGGGAATGAACGGGCTCTTCTGATACTGCGCGTACAGCTGCGTGATCCCGAACTTGGTCCCCCCTCCCGAAGGGCTCGCAAGATGCTTTGCGACAGGCTGCTGACGTGTCTGCTGACGGGGACTTTCCTTTCCGGCCCTCATCTTCTCGAAGAATTTCCCCATCGCCGCCCGCAGATCCTCCGGACTCATATCGCCACCGTTGGCCGCCAGGATGGAGTCCCGGATCTGTCCGACGTTCCTCAACCCTCCCTTTCCGGCACCGGCCATCGGACCAGCGTGCCCGGAGGTCCCGTCAGCCGCGGATCCGCCCGCCGCGGAGTCCCGCCTGGCAACAGCACCCTGTGATCCGGCGGCTCCGTCGTCAGGACCCGCCCCGCGCCCCATGAACTGCTCGCGCATGGCCTTGAGGGATGAAGAGTCGATAAGATCCGCCGGAGGCTGGAAACGGAGCGCAAGATTGGGAACCTTCAGAACGTCGTGCGCATCCGCGGCGGCGATCTTGACGCTGGCGGTCATGCCCGGCATCAGTTTCAGCTTGTCGTTGTTGACATCGATGACGACAGTATAGTTGACGACGTTCTGTATCGACACGGGGTTGAGCCGGATCTGTGAGACGATCCCCGTGAACTTGTCGTCAGGATAAGCGTCGACGGTAAATGTCGCCGGCTGGTCGATGCTGATCATGCCGATGTCGGATTCGTCCACCGTCGTCAGCACCTGCATCTTGGAAAGATCATTGGCGATCGTGTAGAGCGTGGGCGAAGAAAAGCTCGCGGCCACCGTCTGCCCGACGTTTACCGCCCTGTTGATCACGACCCCGTTGATGGGGGCGGTGATCGTCGCATACGCGAGATTGATCTTCGCACGGTCGAGCGCGGCCTGGGCCTGTTTCTGCGCCGCCATGTTGGATTCATACGCGGTCAGGGCCGCATCGTAATTCATCTGCGAATCAAGCTGCTTCGCCAGGAGCGCCGTTTCCCGGTCGAGCGTCCGCTTGCTGTCGGCCGCCTGGGCCCTGGCCCTGTCGAGAGCGGCTTCGGCGTCCTTGACCGACTGCCAGAGGAATGTTGTGTCGATCCTGGCGATCACCTGGCCCTCCTTCACGACGGAGTTGAAATCGGCATAGAGGTTCGAGACGATCCCGGAGACCTGCGTCCCCACGTCGACGGAGACCACCGCGTTGATCGTTCCGGTGGCCGTGACGGTAACGTTGATGTCCCCGCGGGATACCTTGTCAAGCCGGAAATCATACTTTTTCGTGCTGCCGCCGACAAAGACGACATACCCGACAACCACAATGACAACGAGGACAACGGACGATATGACAACTGTTCGTTTCATCATCAACTCCTGGTGTGAGATCCTCTCGAATGGAACAATGCGTTAAAACGGCGCAATATCCCCTCTGTCAACCACTTAGACACGGGGGGGGCTCCCTTGGTTTATGGAACAGAGGGCGAATTTCCTCTTGGGGGGGCCGGAAAAAGGCCCTCCGAAAAACCATCAACCGCAATATACGAAAAGAGAACATTTTTTATTGCGATTCGGGGGATCTTTCGGTAGGATGAAAAAATTGCAGGTATCCGGACGCATGAATGAGACCCGGCAGGGGACATTCGCCGCCCTTCGCCACCCTAACTACCGCCTCTGGTTCATCGGACAGCTCATCTCACTGTTCGGCACCTGGATGCAGAACACGGCGCAGGGGTTCCTCGTCTTCGAGCTGACGCATTCGCCCGAGTACCTCGGGTTCGTCGGTTTCGCCTCCGGCATTCCGTCGTGGCTCCTCACGCTGTACGGCGGCGTCGTCGCTGACAG
>DATJPH010000323.1:0-5385 GCA_035506475.1 Bacteroidota bacterium
GCATGACGATGTGAGGACCAGGTCCCGGCCCGGTGACGCCGATGCGTTGATCACGACGACCGATCCCATCCCGGCGTACGACCTCCCCGTGATGATATCCGGGAGCGTTGCGTCCCCGGCGTTGAACGCGAACGGACGGGACGCCCGCACGAGCCGTGCCTTGAACACGCCGCGGGTGCAGTGGAACAGGAGCTCGTTTCGCCCCCGGCGCAGGAGGACCGGAAGCCTGGAATAATTGAACCGGGTCTCCCATGATTCGTACACCTCTTTCTCGCCGTACGGATTCCCGCTCCGGCATGCGCCGTTGACGTACGCCATGGCATTGCCGAACGCCTCGAGGAGCATCGGCTGCTCCGTGTCGCTTTCGACTTCGGCGAACAGGTATCCCCCGTCAAGCGCGGGGTGATCGTACCATCCGTTTGCGCCTGCACGGGCCCGCTCCCATCGCCCCCCGGCGGTGTCGTTGTACCGGAGAGTCTCCCCCTCATTCGGCGCCCTCCAGGTACCGTTGACGAACGCCGATTCAATCGGGTCCCGCCGGGCGATGTTGTCGGGGAATCCCGGGGGGGCCTTGATAATGAGGACGGTGGTGATCCCGACCGTATCGGGGAGTCCCGCCGCGAGGCTCCCGACCGTGGAGACGGCGGCAAGAAGGGGGAGAGTGAAAAACAGTGAGCGATGTGACATGAGACGGACCGGGAGTCTGTGGAATGTCGTGCGTGGCATGCAAGGAAAGGAAGGAATCGCCCCAAATCAAGGGGAAAATTCCGTATATTGACATCAGGTTCTACAACAGGAGTCTGTTCCAATGACAAAAAACGAAACACTCGATTATATACTCGCCTCAGGCGTCGTGGCCGTCATCCGGATGAAGGACCCCGAGCGGCTGTCAAAGGTCTTGATGGCGATCCGCGACGGCGGGGTGAAGTGCATTGAAATCACGATGACGGTCCCCGGCGCGGTGGAGATCATCGCGGCCATGGTGAAGTCCGTCCCGTCGGACGTCCTCATCGGCGCCGGGACGGTGACGGACAAGGGGACGGCGAACGACGTCATCGCCGCCGGTGCGAAATTCGTCGTCAGCCCGGTCTTCCGCGCGGACGTTGTTGCCGTCACCAAAGCGGCGGGGGCCGTGGCGATGCCCGGGTGCTACACCCCGACGGAGATCCTGACGGCATGGGAGGCGGGCTCGGACGTGATCAAGGTATTCCCCGCGACGAGCCTCGGGCCGAAGTATTTCAAGGACGTCGCCGGCCCGTTCCCCCACATCCGCCTGATGCCTACCGGGGGGGTAACCGTCGACAACGTCGGCGAGTGGGTGAAGGCAGGAGCGGTCGCTGTCGGTATCGGCAGCGACCTGCTCGACAGGAAGGCAATTGATGAAGGGCGCTACGAGGTGCTCACCGAGAAGGCGGCACGCATGGTGCGCAACTTCGTTGACGCGAAGCGCTCGCTCGGCCGTTAGGATTCGGGGCTCAGCGGATCTCGAGCTGGTCCCTCCCCGGGAGAGCCGGGAACGGGGCGTGGGGCTCCGTCTGGTACCAGAATGCCGTCGTGGCGATATCATCCTGGAGAGGGAGGTAGCGCCCCCCCGCGTGCCAGCCGAGCGCCTGTATCGTCACGCGGATATCCTTCTCGAACCTTACCGGGTCCATGATGTGCCAGCGGTAAAGCCCGAACCGCTGCTGCGAGTTGTAGAACCCGTCGGGCTTCGTCACGAGCGCCAGCCCGGAATAGGGGGTCGTGAACGTCTGGTAGCCGCTCTTCTCCCTGTTCTCGAAATCGTACGAACCGCAGAAGTAGTCTTCCGTACCGGTGCCGCAGATCGTCGGGAAGTCCGTGTCGCCGTCAATGTAGAATTTGATCTCCCCCTCGCCCCACCACCCGGTGTTGTGCACGCCCCAGGCGATATACGTCCCCACGTACTGTCCCCACCCCTTCACGCCGTCGAGTATCGTCACGACATCCTTGTACTTCAGGGGATTGACGCGCCGGAACTGGGCGTGGAAGTACGCGGCGTCGGCGGGAACATCCGTCAGCGTGTAGTCGACCTGGTAGTAGACCGTCGCATCGTCGTCGGCGATATTCTCCAGCGTGATCCGGCAGCTCTTCCGGAACGGCATTTCCCAGTAGCAGTTGAGCCCGCTGTGGGGGTTCACGCACACGGCCGGGGATGAGATCTGGCCGTATTCCCCCCAGCCGCTCGCGAAGAAATCCCCCGCGGGAGCCTCCACCGACGGGGTCTCCTCGCCGTCCCAGTAGATGCGCACGATCAGGTGCCGCCACGCGCCCGTGGGGGTCATCCAGATGTGCTGTATCGCTCCCGATCCCCTGATCTCCGCCGCACTGAACGTTGCTCCCGCCTTGACGACGACGGAGGGGGAGATCTTCCACCCCTGCCCGAGGTCGCGCGCGGCTTTGGCCCCCGTCCCCTCGGTCGCCATCCCGGCCTTCCCCTTTTCCCCGGTGAAATTTTCGGGGCTGATGGAGCGGGTCTTGGCCTTCGAGAGCCGCGAGAGGTTTCCCATGCCCATCGAGAGTCCGTTGAACGAGCCCTGCGCGGCGGCGTCCTGTATGACGACGGCGGCGAGGAAGAGCATGAGGAGCAATCCGGCGGTCATGGTCATAGCGTTCTCCTTTTCCGATCGAGGTCTGTTCATTCTGGCAGCCACTCTCCTCCCTTGTCGATGTTCTCTTTTGTGTATACCCTTGATGGAAGCGTGATCTGTTTTGGGACGCTCTTCCCGGCGAGTATCGCAAGCGCCGTCTCTATCGCCTCGCGCCCCCCCGTGGGGTACTCGAAGCACGCCGAGAGCACCCCCTGGCGGACGTACATCTGACCTTCCTGCGGCAGCCCGTCGATGCCGACGAACGCCATCTCCCCGGCCCGCCCGGCCGCCTTTGCCGCAAGGTAGGCCCCGTGGGCGGCCGGGTCGTTGTGACCGTACACGAGATCGATATGCGGGAACCGGGCGAGCGCCGATTCCATCTCCTTGCGAGCGTTCGGCTCAAGCCACTTCATGTCCGCCTCGAAGACGACGTCGATCGCCGAACCCTTGATCCCCTCCCGGAATCCGGAGTTCCTGTCCTGCCCGGGGATCGACGTCATGAGCCCCTTGAGCTCGACGACATTCCCCTTCCCCCCGAGGAACTTCACGATCCACCTCCCTGCGGCCTTTCCGATCTTCTTGTTGTTCGCGCCGATGAAGCAGGTGTATCTGTCGCCGAGGACCGCCCGGTCGAGGACGATCACGGGGATCCCCCTGCCGTAGGCGTCCGCCACGACGCGGGTGAGCGGCGCGGCCTCTTTCGGCGAGATGATGATGAGGTTGACGCCGGCGCGGATGAATTCCTCCATGTGGGCCACCTGGCGGAGGTTGTCGTTCTGCGCGTCCTTGAATATGACCGTGAGTTCCGGGTGGGCTTCCGCCGCCTTCCGAATGTCGGCGTTCATCTGGACCCGCCACGGTTCCCCCAGGTTGCACTGGCTCATCCCGATCGTCCAGTGGCTCCGCTCCTGCGGCCGGACCCCGCCCGGGGCCAGGGCAAGCACGAGCGAGGCCAGGGCAACGACGGCTCTTCTGTTCATTGTGTCTCCTCCAGGTGTTCAGCGGTTCTTCTGAAACAGGACTGCGGCCACGATGATCGCCCCGGTGAGCATCAGGCGGGTCTCTTCCCCGACGGCGTTGATGCTCAGTATCTTTTCCAGGTACCCGATGATGAGTATGCCGAGCGCCGTGAGCCAGACCGTCCCCGATCCTCCCCGGAGGCTCGTCCCGCCGATCACGACCATGGCGATCGCCGAGAGCTCGTAGGTGCTCCCCGCTTCGGGGTCCCCCTGGAGCTCCTGCGCCGCCTGGCAGATCCCGGCGACGCCGCAGAGGATCCCGCTGATGGCGTAGGCCAGCACCGTCGTCCCCCTCACAGGGATCCCGGCGTAGAGCGCGGCGTCTTCGTTCCCCCCGAGCGCGTACATGTGGCGCCCCCACCGGATGCGCGAGAGGAAGAACCCGCAGGCGATGAGGGACGCCGCAAGGACGATCGTGACGACGGCGATGTGCCCCCCCGCGATGCGCGCGCTCAGGAGATCGAACACCGGGGGGACGCTCACGTACTGGTATGTCCCGTCGGGCATCTGGACCGCGGTCGAGATCTTCTGCCCCCCCGACACCCACTTGGCAAGCCCGCGCGCGAACACCATCATGGCGAGCGTCGAGATAAACGGCTGTATGCGGAACCTCCCTGTCAGGAACCCGGAGACCGACCCGCAGGCCAGCCCCGCGCCGAGCGTCGCACCCGCGGCAAGGAATGGGTTCCAGCCCAGGTGGATCGTGAAGAGCGAGAAGAGGACGGCGGAGAGTCCAAGGATGCTCCCCACCGAGAGGTCGATCCCCCCGGCGATGATGACGATCGTCATCCCGCACGCGAGGATCCCGATCACCGACACCTGCCGGAGCATGTCGCGGTGCGTCCCCCACGCGTAGAACGCGCCGTCGGCGTTGAATATGAGGCCGAGCGCGAACACCATCAGGAGCGAAAGACACGCGCGGACGGCGGGGGACCCCAGGGCACGCCGCAGGAGGTTCAACGAAGCTTCCCGCAGAATGAGACTTTCAGCCCGAGCTCCTTCATGACGGCGCCCTTCGTGAACATCGCCCTGCGCGCCGTTGCGCGGTCGGGCGCGTAGACGACCTGTATGTGGTTCGCCTTGTGCCGGGCCATCATCTGGTCCCGCGTGATCCCTTCCATCACCGCGTGCATGATCGGCCACTGCGGCGTCGTCAGGCGCCACCGTTCTTCGGTTTCGCCGTGGGGGAGCGCCACCGCCTCTGCGAGCCCTGTGTCGTAATGGAGCGAGCCCCCCTGGACGAACACCCGGCTCCAGACGACGTGCCCCGGTTTGCTCACCCCCTTGATCGAGCTTCCCCCGAGCCGGAAGTACATCGGGGGCTGCCTCTCCCCGACGGCGCCCCGGTACCCCCCCTCAAGATGGGCGGGGGGGACCGCACCAGAGATCTCGAACACCCAGACGAACTTCTCTTTCCCGTCCAGGGCGATCGTCCTCCCCCAGCGGATGTCGTGGAGCGTATTCTCCGGTGGGAGCCCGAGCGAGCGCCAGAGCCTGTATGTCACGAGGGCGTCAAGCCCGGCGCACTCATCGACTTCGTTGAAGTGGGGGACCGCCTCCCCGGGGAAGAGCTCCCTCCCGCCGGCATCGTCGGCGACGGGGGGACGCTCGACGTTGTTCAGCAAACCCTCCGCGAGGTCGGAAGCGGGGGAGAGGTCCTTCAAGCCCTGCTGGTACTGTATCCCGATCGCATCGCACCCGAACTCGTGCGCCAGCCTTACGGCGGCGATGTACATGCGGCACTGCTGGACGACCTG
>DATJPH010000324.1:0-2239 GCA_035506475.1 Bacteroidota bacterium
GCCAAATACCGGTGCCGGGTCACATGCGCCCAAAAAGCCGGCTCGCCGGACAAGGAAGAGCCGGGGGGTTCACGCCCGAAAGACGACCAGACGTCGGAAATAAGAGAGAGGCACCCCCCTGAATCCGATCCCCCACAACACGGCCCTTGTGCTCATCGACATCCAGAAGGCGATCGACGATCCTTCCTGGGGCGTGCGAAACAATCCGGGAGCCGAGGAAAACGTCAGGAAGCTCCTTGCCCACTGGCGGCGCACGTCGCGGCCGATCGTTCACGTCAGGCACGTCTCCCGGTTTCCCGGTTCCACGTACAGGGACGGCCAACCCGGTGTCGACTTCAAAGAGGAGGCTCTCCCCCTCCCGGGAGAGCCGGTCATTACGAAACAGACGGGGAACGCGTTTGTCGCCACCGCGCTTGAATCCCTCCTCCGGGAGAATAACATCGGGGACGTCGTGATCGCCGGCGTCATCACGAACAACTCGGTGGAATCGACGGCAAGGATGGCGGGCGACCTCGGGTTCCGCACCATCGTCGTATCGGACGGGACGTTCACGTTCGGGCGGAAGGACTATGACGGACGCGCCAGGACGGCCGACGAGGTGCACGCGATGTCGCTTGTAAACCTGGAGGGCGAATATGCTTCCATCCTGTCGACCGCCGAGGTCATCGCAAAGGCAGGAGGATAGCCCGCAGGAACGCTTCACACCTGAGAGAGGTACCGCATCATGAACATGACCACGCTCGCTTTCGCTCTTCCACTTATCGTCGTTCTCCAGGGTTGCCAGATTCCCCAGATCATCCGCCCGGTGAGGCTCTACGATCTGAAGGAGGGGAAAACCATTGAAGTGTTCATGCAGCCCGTGTCAAAGACAAACGGCCGGCTCGTTTCCGCCCAGTCCGAGGGGGAGAATTTCGAGGGTGAATATGTCGTCTACACCCGACCTGCGTTGACACCCGCGACCGTGAGGCCGGATGGGATGGCGCAGGGGGGGATGGGGAACACGCGCGAAGGAGAGAGCCTCGCGGAGCTGTACGGGCTGGGAAAAGACAGCAACGTCCGCCCCGAGGGGACAGGGATCATCGTCGGCGACAAAGGGACGACAATCGAAATCGTCCTGTACAGGGTGGAAGGGAATCTTGAAGCCGGTGACGGGGTCGCGCGGGACAACAAAGGGCGGTACTTCAGGGTGTTCCTGAGCATCGAGGAAGCCAAGGCCCCGCCCGTTCGCAAACCGGAGACTCCGGGAGGTTACATAAGCAAATAGGACAAGGAGACCACGCAATGCATTCCCCAAGGACTTCACAGGTTATTATCGGAGCGCTGGCCTGCGTGCTCATCGCAGGCCTCATCGTCATCGCAGGTCACAGCGTCAGAGCCCAGAACCCGAGGGACTCATTTGTCGATCTGCTCAGGCCTTATGTGAATAAAGAGGTTGAGTTCACTCCAGCGGTCGGCAGCAGGTTCGAACCGATCGTCCTGAAAGAGATCGGCTATGACTACATCATGCTCGAAAACCCGCAGGGTGAGACGCATGCGATCGCCACAAATGCGATCACGAGCCTGACGTTCGGCAGGGAGAGGCTCGAGATCCATATGGGAGGGTACTGACAATGGCGAGCGTGCTCACCGATAAATCCCCGACACCGAACGACAGGGCCCTCGCGCGCGCGCTGGGGGCATCCTTCAAGCGCTGGACGGAAATCAGGGCATCGTTGCAGAAGGAATACGGCCCCGCTTCGGAAGAGTGGAAATACTACGGCGTAAAATCGGGCTGGGCACTCAAGTACCTCCTGAAGAAACGGAACCTGTTCTTCCTGATCCCCCTCGAAAAGCACTTCACGATCGGGTTTATTTTCGGGGACAGGGCCGTGGGGGCCATCGAGCAGAGCACGCTCCCGCCGGCACTGATCCGCGAAGTGCGGGACGCCAGGCGCTATGCCGAAGGGAGAGGCCTGCGGATCGACGTCAGGAACCGCGCGGCGGTCAGGCAGGTCCTGACGCTCGTCGAGATCAAGGTGAACTCCTGAACGCCCCCGTTGGCGGCGGAGAGTGCGAAGTTCACTCGGCACGGCTGACGCTCCGGGCCGCCACGCCGGAGCATATGCAGGCCGAGATCGAATCACCGGCGAAGCTGGGACTATTGCTCGACGCCGAGGTTCCTGCCGACTGGCCTCCGGGAGAGTACGACCGTGACGCACAGATGCACTTCCGCGGACTGATCGAACGGGCGGACATTTCC
>DATJPH010000325.1:0-5319 GCA_035506475.1 Bacteroidota bacterium
CTCCGGTATGCAGCAATCGTCTCGCGCGTCGGCGCCGCCGGGGCGAGGGTCCTCGTATGAAATTCTGCAGCACGAAGAACAGCCGCCTGGCCGTCCCATTCGCACAGGCGGTACGCCAGGGGATCCCGCAGGACGGAGGTCTGTACATCCCTTCGTCAATCCCCCGGTGCTCCCCCGCATTTCTCCGGGGGATCGGCGGGCTATCGTTCCAGGAGATCTCGTTCGAGGTGGGACGCCTCCTGCTGGGGGGTGATATTCCCGACGGCGACCTCAGGACGATCATCGAGAAAGCGTTCACGTTCGATGCCCCGCTCCACCCTCTTGACGGGCGCACCTCGGTCCTCGAACTTTTCCACGGGCCGACGCTTGCATTCAAGGATTTCGGGGCGAGGTTCATGGCGCAGGCGATGGCCTACATCAGGCGCAACGACATCGCGGAGTCGACGATCCTCGTGGCGACATCGGGAGACACGGGGAGCGCCGTGGCGAGCGCCTTCCACGGCATGCAGGGCATCTCGGTTGTTCTCCTCTACCCCTCGGGAATGGTCAGCCCGATGCAGGAGCGCCAGCTGACGTCGTTCGGGGGGAACGTCACTGCGCTTGAAATCGGCGGCACGTTCGACGACTGCCAGGCGCTCGTCAGGCGGGCGTTCGCCGACAGGGAGCTTGCGCAGGCCAGGAACCTGACCTCTGCCAACTCGATCAACGTGGCGCGCCTCCTGCCGCAGACATTCTATTATTTCAACGCCGCCGCCAGGCTCGGCGCGGCGTCAGGCCGCACCCTCTTCTCCGTCCCGAGCGGGAACCTGGGGAACCTGACCGCCGGGCTCATCGCATGGAAGATGGGGATGCCCGCCGGCCATTTCCTCGCTGCGCAGAATGTGAACGATGCCGCCGTCCGGTATCTGGCCTCGGGCCGGTATCTCCCCGGTCGGACGGTGCCGACAATCTCGAACGCGATGGACGTGGGAGACCCCGGCAACCTTCCGAGAATCAGGGCGCTCTTTGACGATGATATTGCGGATATCCGGCGTGCGATCTCCGCCAGTGCGACGACGGACGATGAGACAAGGGGGGCGATTGCCCGTGCATTCGCACTTTACGGTTATCTCTTCGATCCTCACGGGGGTGTGGGGTATGCCGCGCTCGAGCGCTACAGAACTGCGCACGGGGCGGATATTCCAGGGGTGATACTCGAGACCGCCCATCCGGCGAAGTTCATCGATGTGCTCGGCGGGGACCTGAAAGGGGAGGTCCGGATCCCTGCGCGCCTGCAGGATGCCCTCCGCGGGGAGCACCCCGCAGTGAAGCTCCCGGCCTCGTTCGGCGATCTGAAGGCTTTTCTGGCAGGAAATTGAAATTCCACAAACAGGCAGGAGGTGCGTGATGGCGGATTCCGACGGACGGCGCATGGCAATACTCGGGGGGGGGAATATCGGTGCTGCGATAGCGAGAGGCCTCGTGGCGGCCCGGGTTGCCCCCGCGCGGGATATCACGCTCACGAGGCGGAAAGCGGAGAGCCTCGCGCGGCTCAAAGAGGAGGGGTTTGACGTTACGACCGACAACGCGAAGGCGGTCCGGTCTTCCGGGATCATATTCATCGCCGTGACCCCCCAGCAGCTCGATGCGCTCCTCCTGGAGATCGGGGCCCTGATCGAAGCCGGGAAGCATACGGTGGTTTCGATCGTCTCCGGGGCGACGATCGCGGAGCTCCGGAGGCGGCTCGGCGCCGGCGTCGTGATCGTCAGGGCGATGCCGAATACCGCGATCGCGATACGGCAGTCGATGACCTGCATTGCGACGGACCGTGACGAAGGCGGATCTCTTGCGCTTGTCACGCGCATGTTCGATGCGCTGGGGCGCACGCTCGTCGTCGACGAGACGCTCATGGTCCCGGCGACGGCGCTCTGCGCGTGCGGGATCGCATTTTTCCTCCGCGCCATCCGGGCCGCATCCCAGGGAGGCATCGAAATCGGTTTTCATGCGCCCGACGCTCTCCTGATGGCGGCGCAGACCGCACGGGGGGCGGCCTCGCTCCTCGTAGAGGGGGGGAACCACCCGGAAGGGGAGGTTGATAAGGTCACGACGCCCCAGGGCTGCACGATCACGGGGCTCAACCAGATGGAACATCATGGTTTCAGCTCGGCGCTCATCAAGGGGATCGTGACCTCCGCGGAAAAGGCGGCGCTCCTCTACGCGCCCAGGCCCTCACCGGGGGCCGATGATTGAATCTCCACCCCCTTTTTCCTACCTTGACCGGGTTCACAGGGACGGAGGAGCATGCATACCGTAACGCTCATACCGGGGGATGGCATCGGCCCGAGCATCGCCGATGTCGCCGTGCGCGTCATCAAGGAGGCCGGCGTCACCATCGAGTGGGAGAGGGTCGAAGCCGGCATGAGTGCGATCGACAAGTTCAAGGACCCGCTCCCCGAGCAGGTGCTGGAATCGATCCGCCGGACACGCGTCGCCCTGAAAGGCCCGCTGACGACGCCGGTCGGTTCCGGGTTTCGCAGCGTGAACGTCGCCCTCAGGAAAGAATTCGACCTCTACAGTAACGTCCGCCCCGCCCGGTCGTTCGAGGGGGTCCCCTCCCGCTACAGCGACATCGACCTCGTCATCGTCCGCGAGAATACAGAGGAGTTCTATGCGGGGATCGAACACTACATCGATCCTTCCAGGAGCGCCGCCGAAACCATCGGCGTCGTGACCCGCTCGGGGTCGGAGCGGATCGTCAGGTACGCCTATGAGTATGCCCGCCGCCACGGCCGGAAGAAGGTCACGACGGTGCACAAGGCGAACATACTGAAATACACCGGGGGCCTCTTCCTTGACGTCTCCCGGAGCGTGGGGAAGGAATATCCGGACATCACGACGGACGACAAGATCATCGACAACATGGCGATGCAGATGGTCATCAACCCCCACCAGTTCGACGTTATCGTGACGACAAACCTCTTCGGCGACATACTCTCCGATCTTGCCTCGGGGCTCGTCGGCGGGCTCGGCCTTGCGCCGGGGGCGAACATCGGGTACAATGCGGCGATATTTGAAGCCGTGCACGGGAGCGCGCCGGATATCGCCGGGAAGAACGTGGCGAACCCCTCGGCGATACTCCTGGCAGGGGTGTTGATGCTCCGGCACCTGAACGAAACGGCGGCGGCCGACAGGATACAGAAAGCTGTGGCGGAGGTGCTCAGGGAGGGGAGATACGTGACGCGCGATCTCAATCCCGGGGCGCCCGTCGGGACGACGGAGATGGGAGCGGAGATCATCCGGAAGCTGAGGTAGACCTAGACCGGCGCGCCGGAAGGATCAAGCATGACGACCGGGCCCCGCCCGAGGGACGCAAGTCCCGGCCTGGCCTCGGCGGCGTCGGCAACGACAAGGAGACTCATCGTGGAGGGGTCAAGTACCGCGCCTGCGGCCCTCCGGATGTCGGCCAGACTCACCGATTCAAGATTCTGAATATACGTTTCGTAATAGTCTTCAGGAAGTCCGTACAGGACGATACTCTGCAGTGCCCCGGCCACCTGGTACGGCGTTTCGAAACTGAGGACGAATCCCCCCGTGAGACCTTTCCTGGAGAATTCCAGCTCTTCGGCGGTCACCCCGTCCCGGTGCATCGCACCGATCTCCATGAGAAGCTCCCCGGCCGCCTCGGCCGTCTTCCCCCCGGTAAACGCCCCGCTTACCATGAACGGGCCTGGCTGCTTGAGGAATATGAACGCCGACCGTGCCCCGTAGGTGAGGCCCCGCTTTTCGCGGAGGTTCAGGTTGATCCTGCTTGAAAACTGCCCTCCCAGAACCCGGTTCATCACTGTGAGAGGAAGATACTCAGGCGAGTTCCTTCTGAATGCGGGCCGGCCGATCCTGATCTCTGACTGCGGGGCGCCCGGTCTGTCGATGAGGTAGAGCCCGGGAGCTCTCTCGGGAAGGAGGAGGCCGGGGACGGGGGGAAGCGCTCCCGGCCCTTGCGTCCAGCTCCCGAGCTCCCGCTCCAGGAGGGGGAGGATGCAGGCCATTGTCGTATCTCCCACAACGATGAGCGTGGCCCTGGAGGGGGCGTAATTCTCCCGGTAGTACGCCAGGACATCGTCGCGCGTCAGCAGGGGGACCGACTCTTCCGATCCCGAGGGGTCTTTTCCGTAGGGGTGCTCCTCGCCGTAGATCACCCGCATGAATGCATTGGTGGCCACCGAGGACGCCCTGTCCTTCATCTGCAGGAGGGAGGCGAGCCTCTGGGCGCGCACCCGCTGAAATTCCCCCTCCGGGAATGACGGGCGGGCGAGCACATCGCCGAAAAGCTCCAGGCCGCGCTCGAGATGCCTGCTCAGTGTCAGGAGCGTGCCGAATGTCGCATCGGACCCGGCCCTGAAATTGAGCGAGGCGCCGATAAACTCCACGGCTCCGGAGATTGTCAGGGCGTCGCGCGAGGCGGTTCCGGCGTCGAGGAGTTCCGCGGTGAGCGTCGCGGTGCCGGACTTTCCCGGGGGATCCTGAAATGCCCCGGCATCGAGGACGACGCTGACGACGACCTGGGGATTGCGGTGGTCTTCGACAAGAAGGACGGAGAGTCCGCCCGCAAGCGTCGCTTTCTGGACCGGCGGAAGCGAAACCCGCGGAGTCGCCTGTGGGAGGGGGCGCTGCGTCCTGTCCGGCGCCGGGTAATGTGCGGTGGGGCCCCTCATGGCGCTCGATCCCCCCGGAAGGCAAGTGCGCGCTCCCCCTGCGGGACTATGCTCAGAGCGTACGAGGGCCCGGCAAAGAGCGCCCGTGAGGCGGCAGCGATTTCGTCGGGCGTGATCCCCTGGAAGCGGTCGATCTCCCGGTTGAAATTGCCGGCGTCCCCGGTGAGCGTGAAGTTCGTCGCAAGTCCGTGCGCGATGCCGAGCGCGGTTGTGAGACGCCCGGCGATCTGCGCTTCCTTCCCGTTACAGGCGGCCTCGATCTCCTCCGGCGTCACCCCCTTGTCGCAGAGCCGGTCTATCGCCGCGAACACCATCCCGCCGATCTCCGCAAGGCTCGCCCCCGGCCGCCCCGTCACGTCAACGGTCACCGTGCCGGCGATCTCTTTCCCCTCCGTGTACGAAGCGACGCTCTGGGCGACCTGGCGCTCGAACACCAGCGGGCGGTAGAGCCGCGAGTTCTTCCCTGCGCTCAGTATCGTCGTGAGAACGTCGAGAAGCGCGTCCTCCCGGGTTCCCCGCGGCGCCCCGGGCCATGTGATGAACAGACGGGGGAGCTGCACCCGTTCCTCGGAGATGTCGACGCCCTGGTGTGCGGGAAGCGGGGGGACCGGGACGAACGGTGTCGTGG
>DATJPH010000326.1:0-2719 GCA_035506475.1 Bacteroidota bacterium
TCGATCCAGAGCGCCTTGATCACGATGTAGATCCAGAGCTGGCAGTAGGTGAAATACATCAGCACAAGCACGGGGACGTTCCTGAGGCGGTCCTCGCCGTCGTAGGAGATCGCGAGCATGGTCTCTCCCAGAAAAAGGAAGAACGCCATGATCCACACAAAGGTGTAGGGGCCCGGGAGCGAGATCGATACGAGGTTTGCCGCGCTCACGATAAAGAGCAGATCGGAGATCACGATCGCGACGAAGAACACGTAGTACAGGGAGAGCGTGTACAGGACGTCAAACATCAGCCGTTTGCTCCTGAACTGTCCGATGTGCCTGAGAAATTTTCCGAGCACGTAGTTGTTCCCGCGCACCCAGCGGGTCCTCTGCCGCACCCAGACGCTCCATGACTGCGGCTCCTGTTCGTACGTGACCGCGTACGGCACAAATTTGATTTTGTACCCCTCCTGATAAATCCTGATGCTGAGCTCCGAATCCTCGGTCAGGGCCTCCTCGTCCCAGCCGTTGAGCTTGCGGATGAGCCAGGTCCACACGACGAAATTCGTTCCCGGCAGCGTGGCGATGTTGTGCATCTGCCAGCGTCCGGCCTGGAGCATCGATTGAAAACTGAGCGTTTCGATGTTGATGAACCGGGTCAGGAGATTGACATTCTTATTCACCGTACGGAACTTGCCGAGCGCGGCCCCCAGCTCGCTGTTGTCGAGAAGCTGGGCGACAAGGTATCTGAGCGCATTGCGGTCGGGCGTATTGTCCGCATCGTACACGGCGGTGACATCGGTTGCCACCCGGGCCATGGCGAGGTTCAGCGCCCGGGATTTTCCCCTTCCCCCTTCCCCCTCGGGGACATCGAAGAGCCGGATGCGGTGGTCCAGTTTGGCTGCCGAGCGTATGATCTCCCGCGTGGCGTCGGTGGAGCCGTCGTTGATGACCAGAATTGTGAGCCGGTCCTTCGGGTATTCCAGGTGCAGCATCGATTCGATCGTGGCCCCGATGACCTTTTCCTCGTTGTGGGCGGGAATGAGGACCGTGCACGTGGGGTAGTCAAACGTCGTCCGGTCGATGGCGAGCTTGCGGTTGAGCGATTTGACGTAGTTGAAATACCCGAAGACGGTCAGCACAAACTGGTAGGCGATCATGAACCATATCAGGATCACCGCCACGACGAACAGGAGACTCAGATCGATTTCCAGGAGGGTCATACGTACCGCCTCCTGAAGATTTTGAGGGCGACATACATTCCCAGCAGGAGGAGAACGGCGGTCGACCCGAACACGGCGATCGCGTTGGAGGACCAGAAGGAGGTGAGGCTGACACCGTACGAGACGACGTCACCCAGGACAACGGAGACACTGTGTTTTCCCGGAGGGAGCATGAGCGTGAAGCAGTCATTCCCCCTGAGCGGACTGAAGCGGTGCGGTTCGCCGTCCAGGCTCACCGCCGTCGGTTCCCTGTTGAGCGCGACGAGCACCCGCGTGTCCCCTTCGTACGTGAAGGACATCGTGCGGATCCCCTGGACGACCGAAAGGAGATTCCCGTTGATCGAGAGGATCCGCGCGTCGAGCTCGTGGGTGGAGAACGCGGTTCGCTGGTCTCCTCCCGACTCCACCGTGTGCGTTCCCGCGGGGATCATGAAGACATTCTCTCGGGAAGGGGAATGCAGCATGCCGTCGACCCGGATTGCCCTGACCTCCGGTGGAAGCTTCATCGTGAACGCGTACGGAGAGGACACCTCGTACCCGTGCCCCGTGCGCGCGTACTGCACTTCGCTGGCCAGGGCGAACGGAAAGAACTTCAAGTCCTGGGGGTTCACGCTCGATTCGGAGTAAATGGTCATCCGGGGGGCACCCAGGGATGCCGCACGGACGAGGTCGAAGCTCTCTGTTCCCGTCTGTATGAGCGTCGGAAACGGCGTGACCTGGTCCGGCTTGCGGGGTCCGGAAACGATATTCAGGTCCAGCAGGAGCCGCGACCTGTCGCCGAGGAGCCTGGCATACCTCCTGCCGATGTCGACATAACGGGAGGGGAGAGTCGCCCACTGGCGCTCGGCGTCCTCGACCTGGAGCAAGAATCCGTACCTCTTCTGAAGCGCCAGGACGGAGTTCATATCCACCCCGAGGTATTCCCGGAGCTCCGGGTCGCCGTAGCTGTCCATCGCTGTGACGACAATCTGAAACCCCGGATGCGCGGCGGCAATATCGCCGAACATGGGAAGGAGCCTCTCGTAGACTCCCTCCAGCGCTTTCACCCTGTAGTCGACCACGAGCCTCCGGGCCTCGGGGTTCGTCTTCCAGTAATCGACGGACGTCGAGTCGAGAACCTCATCGAGCTCGAATCCGTACTTCCTCCTGAACTCGGCGAGGGCTGAGGGGTGCATCGGCGTGAACAGGAGCGGATCCTGGAACCCTCGCCCCGAATCAAAGTACAGTTCCGAGAGGTTCACGCCGTCCCAGTCAAACTGCTCAAGGAGCTTTCGGTATTCTGCCGCCATGGCGCGCAGGCATGCCGTATCCGTGAGGGCCACGGGGTAGCGCCAGGAAGCCCTGGCATCCGCCTCTTCAACGTTCTTCTCCCGCCACTCCGGGTGATCGTTCCAGAATTTCTGGCTGACCTGGGGCGGCTCGATCCAGGCGTACACGAGCATGCCGTTGGCGTGCGCGAGCGTGATAAGGCGCTGGTAGTCGTACGTGTACTTCGGGTACTGGTGCCACCCCGACAC
>DATJPH010000327.1:0-2057 GCA_035506475.1 Bacteroidota bacterium
AGCATGGCGAAGCCCTCCGCGTCCAGGTGAACCTTGTCCGGCTGCTTGAAGTACATCGTGGCGTGCATCGGGGGGACGTTGAGCCGCTCGATATCGGCTACGACGTCGAGCGTGACGGTGTAGTCGCGCACTGAGGCGATCCGCGCGTCGACGTTCCTGAGTACCGCCTCTCCTTCCTGGTCCCCGCCCCTGGCGAGCGCAAACGCCGCAGCCGCAGAGAGCGCGAGCGTCCGGGTAAATGCTCCCCGTGTGATGCGCCCCGCTTTCATGCGGCCGGCTGCGCCTCCTCTTTCGGCGCCAGGAACATGTTGTAGAGCCACATGCAAAGCGCCGCCGCCACGCCTGTGCCGATCAGCGCATACCAGACATACTCCGGTTTTCCCATCGCCTTCGACGTCTGGTAGAGCCACCCGCCCACGGGATCGCCGAGGAACCGCGAAATCGCTATCGGGAGGAACGCGTAGCCCTGGAAGAGCCCCTGCTGGCCGGGAGGCGCGATCGTCGAGATGTATTCGTAGTACCGCGGCGCCTGTATCATCTCGCCGATCGAGAAGGCCACGATCCCCGCGACGAACATCGGGATGCTCGGGTGGATGCCGATGATCACCCAGATGAGCGACGACACCACGAAGCCCAGGAGAATTGCCGAACGGGTCGGGAGATTCCGCGTCAGGCGGTTCACCGGGAGCTGGAAGAGTATGATCGCCCCCGCCCCGCCCCACGACTGGACGAGCTGATAGGGGGCGTTCTTGTCGATGTAGTCGGTGATATAGTAGGGGACGACGATGAACTCCTGCCAGAACGGAATCCAGTAGAGCGCGTAGATCAGGAGGAATATCATGAACCGGAAGTTGGCCAGCACCACGAAGAGGTTTGCGATCTTCTTTCCCAGCGACTCGGTCACCGCCGCCGCGGGACCCTGCACCTCTTTATACAGCGTCAGGTTGACAAACACCATCGCCAGGCAGCTCAGCGCGGAAACCAGGTACACGTACTGGTTGCCGAAGTTGCAGACAAATGTCGCGATCGTCGGCCCGATGATCGCCCCCGCGTTCACGAGCCAGTAGTAGACCGCGAACCCGAGCGACTTCGTCGATTCCGTCGTCGTGACGGCCACCGTGCCCAGCACGGAGGGCTTGATGAACGATCCGCCGAATGCCGTCAGTATCAGGAACGAGAGGAGGAGCCAGTAAGGGGCGTGACCGCCGTAGATCCCCGCAAAGGCGCCCATCCCCATGCTCCCGATTGCGAAGTAGCCGAACGCGAGCGTCGAGAACGCGATGGTGAACGCCCGGCGGAACCCCCACTTGTCGGCGAGCGTCCCGGCGAGGACCGGGAGGAGGTAGATCAACCCGCCGAATATCCCTGAGAGCGCGCCGGCTTCGGATTCGGTGTAGCCGAGGTTGTTCCTGAGGTAAATGACGAAGACGATCTGCTGACCGTAGTAGGCCAGCCGCTCGAAGAGCTCCATCCCGTTCGCGACCCAGAACGTAGGATGGAATCCCTCGCGGAGCGAGCCAAGACGCTGCGAAAGTGGCACGGGCGGAGTCAGTCTGTTGTGTGGGGGACGATCGCTACAGGAGGACGAGCTCCTGCTGGACTTCACCTGTCACTTCCGGGACGCCGTCGTGGCGGATGAACATGTTGATCTCCGTCCGGACCGCCATTTTCCCCTCCAGGTAGATTCCCGGCTCGATGGAGAAGCAGCAGCCGGGCAGGAGCGCCCGCTCGTCCTTCGTCTCGAGGTTGTCGATGTTGACGCCGTTGCCGTGCGTCTCTTCCGTGATCGAGTGGCCGGTGCGGTGGAGAAAGTACTTGCCGTAGCCGGCCTTCTTCACCACGTTCCTGCACGCGTCGTCCACCTGCCAGCCGTAGCAGGTGACGCCCTTCGCGAACTTCTCTTTCACGAACGCGACCGCCGCGTCGCGCCCCGCCTTCACGGCGTTAAAGATCTTCACGTACTTCTCCGGGGGGGTATCTCCGATGTAGCCGACCCACGTGATATCGTAGTAGATCCCGCCGGGGACGCTCTTCTTCGCCCACATGTCGATCAGCAC
>DATJPH010000328.1:0-5766 GCA_035506475.1 Bacteroidota bacterium
CGGCTCCGCGTGGGGGGCCTCCCCCAGCATCCCCGGCCGCCGCTCAACTACCAGATCGTCTTCTCCGTCGAGGGGCTCATCAACGAGTACGTCGAGCAGGCGCTCGTCATACAGGACGGGGAACTGAAACACGTCGACCCGATGTCGGACATCGAGGAGATTCAATTTCCCGCCCCGTTCGGGACGCTGGAGGCGTTCACCACGTCCGGGGGACTCTCGACGCTGCCGGAGTTCTTCGCCGGCAAGGCCAGGAACCTCGACTACAAGACGATACGGTACCGGGGGCACTGCGAGAAGTTCAAGACGCTGATCGACCTCGGGTTCACCACGCTTGAGCCGATGATGGTGGGGGGAAGCGTCAAGACGAACCGGGAGTTCTTCGCCGACATGCTCCGCAAGAAGCTCGACTTCGGCGACAGGGACGTGGTGCTGGCCCGCGCCACGATCACCGGGGCCCGCGAGGGGGCGCAGAAGGTGATGGAGTACGAGTTCATCGACCTGTACGACGAAGCCACTTCGATCACGGCCATGATGCGGGCGACGGCGTTCCCGACCTCCATCACGGCGCAGATGCTGGCCCACGGCACGATCACCGAGCGGGGTGTGAAGCCCCCGGAGCTGTGCGTGCCGGGGGAGGCGATGATCGAGGAGCTGTCGAAGCGGAACCTGAAAATCACGAAACGGGTCACTGAAACCTGGAGCTGACGATGCACCCACTCTCCGTCCAGATCACCACGCGCGACAGCGTTTCGCGGCGGGAGATTCAGCACCAGTACATCCAGGAGGGGCGGTTCCCCCGGTGGGAGCTGTTCAAGATCTTCGTGCATGCCCTCCTCCACGTCAAATTCTCCTGAGCAGCCCCCATGGCCGACACGTTTTCGTTCGACATCGTCTCGGAAGTCAACCTGCAGGAAACCGACAACGCGATCAACCAGGCGCGGAAGGAGATCGCCCAGCGGTACGACTTCAAGGGCTCGAAGAGCACGATCGACCTCGACCTCAAGGAAAAGAAGATCGCCGTGACGTCGGACGACGATTTCAAGCTGAAGGCCGTGATCGACAGCCTGCAGAACAAGCTGATCAAACGGGGCGTCCCCCTGAAGGCGCTCGATTACGGCCCGGTCGAGCCCGCCGCCGGCGGGACCGTCCGCCAGTCGATCGGCCTCCGCGTGGGAATCGACAAGGACAACGCGCGTCTGATCGTGAAGATGATCAAGGATACGAAGATCAGGGTGCAGGCCCAGATCATGGACGACCAGGTGCGCGTGAGCGGGAAAGCAAAGGACGACCTGCAGTCGGTCATGAATATGATCCGAAATGCGGAGTTGAAGTTCGCCGTCCAGTTCACCAACTACCGGTGAGACGCTTCCGCCCGATACTGATCGCTATCGCGCTCGCCGCGGCGGCGCTCCCCGCGCCGGCGGCGGCACAGGAGAACGCCGTGCGGGTGGAATTCGCGGCCGATTCCGCCCGGAGCACCGTGATCGGCGCCTTCAAAAGGAACGGATTCGTCTACGTCTCGCTGAACGATATCGCGCACGTCTTTTCGCTCGTGACGTACGCGAGCCCCGAGACGCAGAAGTTCGAGGTCAAGCGCATCCCCCTGCGGCTGAAGGTGAGCGGCGGGAATCCCTTCGTCGTCGTCACGGACGACTCAGGGAAGAGCACCGCCTACCAGCTTCCCGCGAAAGTCATTTACGCCGCCAATTCGTATTTTGTCCCCCTCTCCCCGTTCCTTCCCCTGCTCCGGCCCGTGTTCGGGATCAACGCGTCGTACAACCAGTGGACGGGTGTCCTCGGCGTGGGGGTGCAGCCGGTCGCCTCCGCGTACGACATCCCGGGCCTGCGCCTGGAATCGAAGACCAACGGGATGCTCATCCGGATCAGCGCGACAAAGAAGCTTGACGAATACGAGAACTGGATGCGCGGAGACGGCTGGCTCTACGTTACCGTGGGGAATGCGCGGGCGGACACCGCCTCCATCAACGCCGTCAGGCCCCGCGGGATGGTGAAACAGATCATCGCAATACAGTCCCCCACCTCCGTGCAGCTCACGTTCCGTCTCGCGGGGAAAGTCGCCGCGACGGAGATCACGAGCGACGACTCTTCGGATGACCTTCTCCTGGCGATCCGCACGCCAGTGGCCGACGAGAACGTCCCCCCTGCGGTGAACGAACTGTTTCCTCCCGCACCACCCGCGGCGCCCGCGACAGTGAAGCACGAACCGCCCGGAGGAGCCCTGAGGACGCAGGATTCCGTGCGGGCCGAGGAAGCGGCCGTCGTACCCGGGGCGAAACCGAAAACAATCCCAACGGGACAGAATGCTGAACCAGCGGCCGATACGGTTCGATACGGACCGGACACGACCGTGGCAAAGCCCGCCGGGCGGCAGCCTGCCGCGGCCGTCGTCAAGCCGCCGCACGAGAACACTCCCGCACGGCACGAGATGCCGCCGGGGCTTGCGGATGAACGTGCCAAGTGGAAACTCGACGTGATTGTGCTGGATGCGGGGCACGGCGGATACGATCCGGGGACGATCGGCGTGACCGGTGTGAAAGAAAAGACCGTCACGCTGGGGATCGTCCTGAAGCTCGGCGCGCTGATCACGAAGAACCTCAAGGACGTCAAGGTCGTCTACACGCGGAAGGACGACAGGTTCGTCGAGCTCTACAAGCGGGGGAAGATCGCCAACGAGGCGGGAGGAAAGCTCTTCATCAGCGTTCACTGCAACTCGCTCCCCCACAAACCGAACAAGACGCGCGGCTTCGAAGTCTACCTCCTGCGCCCCGGGCGCACGGACGAGGCGATCGCCATCGCCGAGAGAGAGAACTCCGTGATCGAAATGGAGCCGGGCTACGAGGAAAAGTACCCCGAGCTGACGGAGGAGAACTTCATCCTGGTCACGATGGCGCAGAGCGCGTACGTCAAGGCCAGCGAGGAGTTCGCGGACCTGGTCCAGAAGGAAATCTCCTCGCGTACGAAGATACCGAACAAGGGGGTCAAGCAGGCTGGATTCTACGTCCTCGTGGGGGCATCGATGCCCAACGTGCTCGTGGAATCTGCCTACCTCTCGAACCGGGAGGACGAGCGCTTTCTCAGGAGCGACTCCGGTCAGATGAAGATCGCCGACGCGCTCTTCCGTGCGGTGAAGAAGTACAAGGCGGAATATGAAAAGCAGCTCCAGGAGGGGAAGGACTTCGGGGAAGTGCGCCGTGAAGGCCCCGAACCGAATGAATTCCGGGCGACGCACTGAACCCGCTGCAGATCAGCGGCCGGGCTGGTCCTTCGAGAATATGTCGTCGCTGAGGCCGGTGTTGATCCGGTAGTTGCCGAATGTCACCGAGACCGTCCCCTTCCGGGGCGTCTGCGGCGGCCGCATAGGGGCCGAAGGCATGTCGGCCTCAGCCGAATCCGGCGCCGCGAGTGAAAATCCCGCCTTCATTTCCGACGCAAGCCAGACACCCCCCACCTGCACGTAGGTAAACGTAATCGTCGCCACGCGGTCGCCGCTTCCCGTGGTGACGATCCTCTCCGGCGTCCAGCGCTCCGTGTTCACGTCGATCGTGAGGCTCCGCGGGAACGTCCTCTCCGATTTCGGCTGAAGCACGACCTTCTTCAGCGGGACGCCGTCCACCGTGTCCTTCCCCACGGCTGCCACGTTGAACCTCGTGAGGAGCTTGCTGAAGTTCGGCTGGAGCCCTTCGCGGGGGAGCATGGCGAAGCCCTCCGCGTCCAGGTGAACCTTGTCCGGCTGCTTGAAGTACATCGTGGCGTGCATCGGGGGGACGTTGAGCCGCTCGATGTCGGCAACAACGTCGAGCGTCACGGCATAGTCGCGCACGGAGGCGATCCGCGCGTCGACGCTCCGGAGTATCGCCTCCCCTTCCTGGTCCCCGCTCCTTGCGAGGGCGAACGCCGCGGCCGCAGAGAGCGCGAGCGTCCGGGTAAATGCTCCCCGTGTGATGCGCCCCGCTTTCATGCGGCCGGCTGCGCCTCCTCTTTCGGCGCCAGGAACATGTTGTAGAGCCACATGCAAAGCGCCGCCGCCACGCCCGTGCCGATCAGCGCGTACCAGACATACTCCGGTTTTCCCATCGCCTTCGACGTCTGGTAGAGCCACCCGCCCACCGGGTCGCCGAGGAACCGCGAGATGGCTATCGGGAGGAACGCGTAGCCCTGGAAGAGCCCCTGCTGGCCGGGAGGCGCGATCGTCGAGATGTATTCGTAGTACCGCGGCGCCTGGATCATCTCGCCGATTGAAAAGGCCACAATCCCCGCGACGAACATCGGGATGCTCGGGTGTATGCCGATGATCACCCAGATGAGCGACGACACCACAAAGCCCAGGAGAATCGCCGAACGGGTCGGGAGCTTCCGCGTCAGCCGGTTCACCGGGAGCTGGAAGAGAATGATCGCTCCTGCCCCGCCCCACGACTGGACGAGTTGATAGGGGGCGTTCTTGTCGATATAGTCGGTGATATAATACGGGACGACGATGAACTCCTGCCAGAACGGAATCCAGTAGAGCGCGTAAATCAGGAGGAATATCATGAACCGGAAGTTCGCGAGCACGACGAAGAGATTCGCGATCTTCTTCCCCAGCGATTCCGTCACCTCCGCCGCCGGCCCCTGCACCTCCTTGTACAATATCAGGTTCACGAACACCATCGCCAGGCAGCTCAACGCGGATACCAGGTACACGTACTGGTTGCCGAAGTTGCAGACGAATGTCGCGATTGTCGGCCCGATGATCGCCCCCGCGTTCACCAGCCAGTAATACACGGCAAAGCCGAGCGACTTCGTCGATTCCGTCGTCGTGACCGCGACCGTGCCAAGCACTGACGGCTTGATGAACGATCCGCCGAATGCTGTCAGTATCAGGAACGAGAGGAGGAGCCAGTAGGGGGCGTGGCCGCCGTAGATCCCCGCAAAGGCGCCCATCCCCATGCTGCCGATCGCGAAGTAGCCGAACGCGAGCGTCGAAAATGCGATCGTGAACGCCCGGCGGAACCCCCACTTGTCGGCGAGGGTGCCGGCGAGGACGGGGAGGAGGTAGATCATCCCGCCGAATATCCCGGAGAGCGCGCCGGATTCGGATTCGGTGTAGCCGAGGTTGTTCCTGAGATAGATGACGAAGACGATCTGCTGGCCGTAGTAGGCCAGCCGCTCGAAGAGCTCCATCCCGTTCGCGACCCAGAACGTGGGATGGAATCCCTCGCGGAGCGAGGCAGGACGCTGCGAAAGTGGCACGGGCGGAATCAGTCTGTTGTGTGGGGGCGGCGGCTACAGGAGGACGAGCTCCTGCTGGACTTCACCTGTCACTTCCGGGACGCCGTCGTGGCGGATGAACATGTTGATCTCCGTCCTGACCGCCATTTTCCCCTCCAGGTAGATTCCCGGCTCGATGGAGAAGCAGCAGCCGGGGAGGAGCGCCCGCTCGTCCTTCGTCTCGAGGTTGTCGATGTTGACGCCGTTGCCGTGCGTCTCTTCCGTGATCGAGTGGCCGGTGCGGTGGAGAAAGTACTTTCCGTAGCCGGCCTTCTTCACAACGTTCCTGCACGCGTCGTCCACCTGCCAGCCGTAGCAGGTGACGCCCTTCGCGAACTTCTCCTTCACGAATGCGATCGCCGCGTCGCGCCCCGCCTTCACGGCGTTAAAGATCTTCACGTACTTCTCCGGGGGGGTATCTCCGATGTAGCCGACCCACGTGATATCGTAGTAGATCCCGCCGGGGACGCTCTTCTTCGCCCACATGTCGATCAGCAC
>DATJPH010000329.1:0-4525 GCA_035506475.1 Bacteroidota bacterium
CAAGCGCGACCCAGCGCTCTTGGCCAAGCTCGATGCTATTGCGGGCCGCGTGTTGAAGAGAGGCTGACATGGATTTCAAGAGCGTCATCCGCACCATTCCGGACTATCCCAAGAAGGGGATCATGTTCCGCGACATCACCACGCTCCTGAAAGACGGCCCGGCCCTGGGCCGGGCGCTCGACCTTCTCCACGAACGGTACAGGGGAACGGCCGTCGACAAGGTGGTCGGTGTCGAATCCCGCGGGTTCATCCTTGGAGGCGCCCTGGCCGCGAGGCTCGGTGCCGGGTTCGTCCCCGTGCGGAAACCGGGGAAACTCCCCGCACAGGCGATCCGGGAGACGTACAAGCTGGAGTACGGGACAGACACGGTGGAGATCCACGCCGACGCCGTCACGCCGGGCCAGAGGGTCCTCATGCACGACGACCTGCTGGCCACCGGGGGAACAATGGGGGCGGCATGCCGCCTCGTCGAACGTCTCGGCGGCGTCATCGTGGGGGTCTCGTTCGTCATCGAGCTTCCCGCGCTCAGGGGGCGGGAGGCGCTCGCCGGGCGCGAGGTGTATGCGATACTGAGTTTCGAAGGGGACTGAATCCAGACAGTGAAGCGGCTCTTAGTCCTCGCCGCGGCGGCGGGTCTCGCCGTCGCCGGCGTGGTCACCGAGGAACGGATGGGACTCCTGAGCGTCGGAGACGCGGCGCCGCAGTTCAGCGCGGTCCTGAGCACGGGTCAGAGGATTTCGCTCTCCGACTATCGCGGGAAGCGGCCGCTTGTCCTCTTCTTCTATCCGAAAGACGAAACCGCCGGGTGCACCGCGGAGGTCTGTTCGTATCGCGACAGCTACGGCGAGATCGAGCGCCTGGGGGCTGCCCTCGTGGGGGTGAGCGGTGATCCCCCCGCGTCCCACGAACGGTTCATCGCGCACTACAATCTCCCGTTCCCCCTTATCGCCGACACCTCACGGGATCTCGGCCGGCTGTACGGCACGCTGCGGTGGGGAGTGCCCTGGCTCGGGACGAAGCGGGTGACCTACGTGATCGACAGGGAAGGGGTCATCAGGGGCGTCTTCCATCACGAACTGCGCATCGCGCGGCACGTCGAGCGCGTCATTTCCCTCCTCGCGGGGCTGTGAGCCCCGCGGGCTGCCTCCTCTCACCAACCTTGGGCACACGCCGCACATGAAGACAATCATTGAACCCTTCAAAATCAAGAGCGTCGAGCCGATCCGCTTCACCACGCCCGAAGAGCGTGAGGCGGTCCTCCGGCGGGGACACTACAATCTCTTCCTCGTTCCCGCGGAGGACGTCCTTATCGATCTGCTGACCGACAGCGGAACCTCCGCGATGAGCGCCGCGCAGTGGGGGGGGATGATGCAGGGGGACGAATCCTACGCCGGGGCCAAGAGCTTCTTCCGGTTCGAATCGAAAGTCCGGGAGCTCACGGGCTTCCGGCATATTATCCCGACGCACCAGGGACGCGCGGCCGAGAGGATACTCTTCGCCATCCTGGGGGGCGCGGGCAGGGTGATTCCGAACAATGCGCACTTCGACACGACGCGCGCCAACGCGGAATTTTCCGGGGCGGAAGCGGTGGATCTCCCCACGGCGGAAGGCCTCGATCCCGAACTCCTCGCGGATTTCAAGGGGAACATGGACACCGATGCCCTCGGCCGCCTCATCGTCACAAGGGGCGCGGGGAACATCCCCGTCTGCATCATGACGATCACGAACAACTCGGGCGGAGGACAGCCCGTCTCTATGGAGAATATCCGGACGACGGCCGGCATCTGCCGCTCTCACGGCATCCTGTTTTTCCTCGACGCCTGCCGGTTCGCGGAGAACGCCTACTTCATCAAGAAGCGCGAGAAGGGCTACGCGGACGTTTCGGTCAGGGAGATCGTCCGGGAGATGTTCTCCTATGCCGACGGCGCGACAATGAGCGCAAAGAAGGACGCGCTCGTCAACATGGGCGGGTTCCTGGCGTTCAACGACGACGCCCTTGCCGCGCGAGCGCGGAACCTCCTCATCATCACCGAAGGATTTCCCACATACGGCGGACTTGCCGGGCGGGACCTCGAGGCCATCGCGCAGGGGCTCGACGAGATCCTTGACGAGAACTACCTGCACTACCGGATCCGGTCCGTCGAATACCTCGGCGAGCGGCTTGTCGCCGGGGGGGTGCCGATCCTCCGTCCCCCGGGGGGGCATGCGATCTACCTGAACGCGAGGAAGTTCCTCCCCCATGTCCCGCCGGCCGAATTTCCCGGGCAGTCGGTCGTCGTGGAGCTCTACCGGGAAGGGGGGATCCGCTCGGTGGAGATCGGGAGCGTGATGTTCGGGCGGAACGACGCGAGGGGGGTGTTTGTCCCGGCCCGCATGGAGCTTGTCAGGCTGGCGATCCCCCGGCGGGTCTACACACAGAGCCATATCGACTACGTCATCGAGGTCGTCCTGGAGTGCTTTGGAAGGAGAGAAAAGATGAAGGGGTACAGGATCGTCGAGGAGCCGCCGATGCTCCGTCATTTTACGGCCAAATTTGCTCCCGTTGCCTGAGTGAACGCTGATTTCCGCAAAAAATCGTTGCTTCCAAAAGGGGAAAATGGTATACTTCTAAATATATGAAATCCATCAGGTTACCACACGCATGATCGCCTGCACCGTGTGCGGAACGCAGAACGACGAATTTGCAGTCATCTGCGCCTCGTGCAAGAGTTTCCTTCAGACGAAGGTGGATAACCTCAATCTTTTTGAGACTCTCTGGAGCCTGATGGAGTCACCCCGCACCGCGTTCCGCCGCATCGCCCTGGCACGCCACAAGAACTACGTCATACTGCTGAGCTGCCTCCTGGGCATTGCACTCGTGTACGGTGTCTTCTGGTTCAAGACGCTGGGAGCCAGGTTCCCCGACTTCATGCTCCTTGTCGGTGCAGGAGTCGTCGCCGGTCCGTTCGTCGGTATCCTTTTCACGATGCTGCTGAGCGTCATCGTCCATCGCGTGGGGCGCCTTCTGGGCGGAACGGGGTCGTACAGGAACGTGCGGGCCGCCACCGTGTACGCGTCGGTCCCGATCGTCTATTCGCTCGTCCTTGTGTTCCCTGTTGAGATCGCAATCTTCGGCCCCTATCTCTTTTCCGACAACCCTCCTCCGCTGGTCATCAACCCGGCCGCGTACATCGTGCTGCTCGGGTTCGACGGAGCCGCGCTGCTCTGGTCGCTGGCGCTGCTTGTCGAAGGAACGATCGTCGTGAACGGGTTCAGCAGGGGAAAAGCGGTTGTGCTTGCCGCGATCATCGTCTCGCTCACGTCCCTTGCCCTGTACGGCCTCAGGTTCGCGTAGCATGGACCGTGAAGAGTTCGAGAAGACGGCGCAGGAGGTGTTCGATCATCTGCCTGCTCCCTTTCGCGATGCGATCGACAACGTCCACATCGTCGTCGAGGACCGCCCCTCGAGGGAAACGGGGGCGCGGGTCGGCTACAGACCGGGGACGCTGCTGCTGGGCCTGTATGAAGGGATCCCGCTGACAAAACGCGGGACGTCGTACGGGATGTACGCTGTTGTGCCGGACAAGATCACGCTCTACCGCGAGAACATCCGCGCCGTCGCCCCGGGAGAAGACGAGATGCGCGGCGTCATCCGGGACACGCTCATCCACGAGATCGGGCACTACTTCGGGATGACGGAGAGGCAGATCCGCGCTGCCGGCTACTGACTACCGAGTTCATCATCGAAAGGACGCAACGCAATGCCCAGAGTCATGTTTACAATCTCCTACGCCATCAAGCCGGACCTGCGGGAGGCCTACCTGGAGCACGCACGCCGGATGAAGGAGCATTTCACGACGGCAGGGAAGAAGAATTATGCGGTGTTTGAGACGCGGGGAAAGAAGAACCATTTCACCGAGGTGTTCATCACGAACAGCGTCGAGGAATATGACACGCTCGAGGACAACCAGGACGAAAAGACCGAAGCGTTGATCGGGAAGCTCGACGAGTTCATCGATGACAACGGGATGAAGTATTCCACGCTCCTGGAAGCACTCTGAGCCACGTGCGACAGTGGCAAGCAGACGGCACATCGATCCTATCGCCCGCTTCATGCAGGAACACGACGAAGCCCTTGTGCAGCTCTCCGCGCTGAAGAAGGCGACGGAGGCGATCGCGGAGGCGGGGTTCACGAACGAGGCGTTCAGAAAAATACTCCGTGCGGTGGAGTTCATCGAGGTGGAGGTGAGCGTCCACAACCGGAGCGAAGAGGAAGCGCTTTTCCCGGTCCTTGAGCGGTACGTCGAGGGCCCGACGGGACTGATGAGGGAAGATCACAAGGTGCTGAAGAAGGAATTCCGGCGGCTGAGGCGGTCCGTCGACCGCCTGGACGCCCGCAGGAACAACAGGGCGGCGGCCGCCGACCTCGCGGCGGTGTCCAGGGTGATCGTGCAGATCTTCGTCAACCACATTCACAAGGAAAACCACATTCTTTTCCCCCTTGTCCAGAAGTTCCTCACGAAGGACGCCCTCCGGGAAGTCGCCC
>DATJPH010000330.1:0-19051 GCA_035506475.1 Bacteroidota bacterium
CCATGACGAGCTCGCAGTTCAGGTCGAGGGCCTCCACGTTGCTGGCTGAGTGCGGGTCGGCCCAGCCGCCCAGGAGATCCCATATGACGTTGTAGTCCCGGACCGATTCCCAGAACGCATGTCCTCCCCACTCGCTCAGGCCGTCGCCGTCGGCGTCGCGCTCCGATACCCAAAAATTGTAGAACGCAACCCCTTTCGGGTACACCGTGCGGAGAAACGCGGTATCGCCCCCCGCGCGGAAGATCTCCCAGTTCTCGTAGTTGAACCACGGGGCGGATGACGAGTACTGGCCGGCCAGGTAATTCACCTCGTCAAGGTAGGGACCCGAGCGGTACGGGACGAACCCGGAGGGCCACGCCGCCCGGGAGGACATCCTCTCGGCGAACACCATCTGCGACGCCTCCGCGGACTGCGGATCCATGTAGCTGTAGGCGAGCATCGAGAGGTTTTCATGGAAGACCTGACCGGCGTGTCCCCACCCCCATGTCGGCTCCCGCGAATACACGTTGTAGTTGTAGGAGCACTCTCCTTCGGGCGGAAGCATGCACTGTCGCATCATGTTAAACGCGCTCCAGTACATCATCTCTTCGTCCGGGCTCCTGAAAGGGACGCGCGGGATACTGCCGTAGAGCCGCTCATCATCGGCAACGAACGGGAGGAGGTCCATTGCGCGAAGGCTTCTGCATGCCGAGGCAAGCGCTTCCGGATCGCTGCCGGCGGGGGCGACGCCGCGGAGGAAGCGGAACCGGGAGGTCGCGCCGGGGGGGAGCGTGAGATCCTTCTGAAGGGCGACGAGCCCGAGTCTCCCGGAGGGGATGTTCCCCGAGAGGTAGGGATTGGCGACGTCTGTAAAGAACCCGGGCGATGAAATCCCGCCGGCGATGCTCGAATGACCGGTGGCCGTGCCGGTCGAATCGAACGCGACGACGACATAGGCATACGCGCTGTCCGCGCGGTACCCGGCATCCGTGAATGATCCGCCGGTGAGACTCCCCGCGATCCTGTCGAACCTCCCCGGATTCGCGCCGGTCCTCCTGTACACGCCGTATGACGCGCCGGGGAGTGCGCCCCACGTGAGCGACGCGCTGAGCGAATCGGGCGGGATCACACAGGCGAGGTCCCCGGGAGCGGAGACCTCCGCCGGGTGGACGCAGTGGATGTCCAGGTTGACTCCCGCGGACGAGGGGAGCGAGGGGACGACCGCTCTGGCTGTTCCGCGGTCGCCCGTGGCGCTGCATGTGAACGTGACGGCGAACGTGTCGCCGGGGGCGACAGGGGGTTTGAGAAAATTGCCGAGCTCGCAACCCTGGTATCCGTTCCCGGGGATGTTCGGGTCGGGGTCTCCCCACTTGGGTGCGAGCTCGGTGAGAATCTCCGCATCGGACCCCGCGCGGCGGACGACCTGGCGCGCGACCTGCGGCAGATGAAGGCAGAGAGAGCCGTCTGCATGATAGACCCTCCCCCATTCAACGCAGTAGTTCGGGGGATAACCCGCCGGCATGTTCGGGGGCGGGCGAGGCGGAGAGCCTGCGCCGGCATACCCGCCGCATCCGTCTGCAACCGTGTCCAGCATGAACACGTCGAGGAGATTTTCCTGGTACGGCACCGCGTGCTCCGTCGTCCATCCGTCAGGGGATTCCGCGTGGCGGAACACGATGCCGTCGCGGGCGGAAAGCACCGAGGCGGATGTGATCCCCCCCGCTTCGTTGTCGATATACGGGTAGACGCTCAGGCGTGAGGTCGTTCCCCGCTCGTTCGTCACGGAGATCTCCTGGAGCGCAATGCGGGAGCTGTATGCGAGGAAGAGTGCATCGACGCGGATCCCGGGAAAAGGATAGAAGGAGTACCGGACCAGATCGCTGTACGACGTGGTGACCACGGGCGCGGAGTAAAACCGGCTCACGGCATTGACGAAGACGCCGTCCATCTTGAACCCGACGCAGAGCTTCCCCCCGGTATCGGTGGCGAATTCCACGCCGCGCGAGGGATCGTACCAGATGAACTGGTAGGCTTCATCCGTGATGAATTCCGATCGCCCCAGGGCCGCAGCGTACGTCGTAAAGAGGGGTGAACCCGCCGTGGCGGAAAGATGTGAAAGATAGGGCCCCCCTCCGCCCAGAAGCGGAGAGGCCGAGCCCACAAGGAGCAAAACCGCACATTTCAGGCGTCCCGTCATCGCTCCCTCCCCCGGCCCGGCGCAACAATCAGAAGATCCCCGTTCGTCACATGGAACGATCCTCCGGGGCCGCTGAGGAGGAGACCGGAGGAACCGCGCACTTCAAGCGGTCTCCCGGACTCGGCCTTCAGCGTTACAAGGAGAGAGTCGACCCCGGTGCACGTGCATGACACCCGGTAGGTTTCCCCCCGGAAGTGAAGCCTGTCGACGGTATACGTGTTCCCGGTGAGGAAGAGGCCCTCGGGAATCGCCGGTGCGAGTATGAAACCGTTCCCGGCCGGATCCTCGTGGAACCCGATGATTGCACGGATGATGTGCATCGGGAGCGTCGCGCCCCAGCCGTAGTTCTCCCCTCCCGGGGGGATATCCTCGTCGGGCCAGAATTCATTTGCGACCCCCGGAATCCTGATTGAAAAGGGATCCGCGGGGTCGCCGGATGTGACCGAGCGGCTGTCGGTCCGGGCGTACACCCTGCCGGCGGCGGCGGCCACCGCCGCCGAGGCTGTCATCCGTTTGCCGGCGTTCCATGCGGCTTCCGCGAATGTCTGCAGGCCAGGGGGCCACTGGAGCCAGCGCGCCATCTTCCCGACGAACAGGTCCAGGTTCGCACTGACGGCAAGCACCTCCGCGGGCGACGCGACATTACACGCCAGGGGACTGAGCATCATGACGTCGTAATAGTCCTTCAGCATGATCGGTTTCCCCGACCTCCCGTCGATGTCGCGGAACCAGCCGTCAAAGAACATCCCGTGAACGTGCGCACGGCGCTCCCGCGCAAGGCCGGCCCAGCGACCGGCGTCTTCGGGGTGACCGGCCAGCGGCGCGAATTCACGGAGCGTTTCCATCGCGTCGGCCATGCTCGCTTCGACGTCCACGGTGCGTACGAAATCCGCCACCGCTCCTTCGTTCGATTCGGCCACCAGGAACCGCCGTGAGCCGTCCTGCCCCGATTCCCAGCTGTTGTTGCAGTGCAGCCACCCTTCCCGGTCGGTCCTGTTGGCGAGCCACCAGTCGACGTACGACCGGAGATAGGGGTAGAGCGCGGCGACCCATGCCGTATCGCCGGTCGAGGCGAATATGCTCCTGATCGTCCTGAACGGGTAGCCCCACATCGGCGCGGTGCCGCACTCGGAGCCGTCGGAGGAGATCATGTTCATGCTTCCGTCTTCCCGCGCGCAGGGGACGTTCGGCGCGAGGGCATCCTCGAACGTCCCGCGTATCACCTCGCGGGCCAGTACCGGGTCGGCATAGCCGAGCGTCATCATGTCGAGGCTCGTCTCGCCCAGGACGGCTCTCGGCGCATGAACCTGCATCGCATCCCACGGGTGATGGAATATGCCGGTCGGCCTCCGCACGTTCATCCTGAGCGTCTCAAAGTCGTAGACCCATCCGTGCTTCCATGCCTCCGGCCAGTCCCCTTCGAGGACCGGGCAAAGGCTCCAGAATCTCCCGTCTTCCTCCATCCGGCGCGCAAGCGCAGGAAGGGATCCGGCGATCGATTCGGAGAACTCTCTCACGGCGCCGGCTTCGTTCTTCCCCCTGCTCATGCAGAAGAGCTCCGCGCGGTGAGCGCCGGGGGGGAGCGTGAAAGTGTACGCCTGTGCGGCGCGGACGGGACCGCGTCCCCGGAGTGTGGCAAAACCCGCCGAGACGGTGTCAGGATGCCGGACCCAGCGCTTCCACTCGTCCACGGATGCCGTGCAGAGATGCGCCAGCGGCCGGACTGTGGAACCGGCGGCAACCACGTCACCGTACGCCCATATCTTGCTCACGGTCAGGTCTTCGCCCGGGAGCGCGCGCGCGGTCAACCCGTCGCTCCCCCACCACTCCGTCGGACCGATACCGTACACGCTTGTCGCCGTCACCGTCACAGAGCGCGGGACCGCGCCTGTATTCTCGAACACCGCACAGCAGGCGATCGTGTTTTCGCGGGGGAGGAAATACAGGAGCCGGACCGAGACGGAGGAATCGCGCCAGTCGTAGCTCATGGCGTGAGCGGTGTGATACGACGATGAAAGGCGGGCGCCGTGGCGCGGAAAGTCCTCCGCGTCCGCGTACAGGTTCCCCCCGACCTCGACGCTCATCTGGAGAAACGCATAGTAGTCCTGGTGATCCCGGTTCGCGTCGCCGTATCCCCCTTTGAACGACGTCTTCCACCAGCCGAACCCGAGCGGGGGGACGCTCCTGACCACGCCGCTCCGGTTGGCGATCATGCTGTGTGCGGGGTTGTCGATGTACCCGAACGGGGTGTAGTCGGAGAGGGGGAATGCCGCGGGGAATGCAGGGACCGCGAGTGTCCCGGCGCCGCCGTGGAACCGTTCCTGCCCCGGGCTGTGCCCGGGGCGGACGGCTGAGAGTGCGGCGGCAAGAATAACGAAGCGGACGAATGACGACACGGCAGGGCCCCGAACAGAATGACGAACGAGAGAACGGCGGCCGGGGGGCGTCAGAAGGAGATCCCGAGACCGAACCGGTGCACCGCGCCGAGCGTCTCGTAGTTGCTGTATGAATAGTCGGCACGGATGCCGCGCCCGATCACGTTCAGGTTCACCCCCGCGCCGAACGAATAGGTCGCGGCGCTGTAGTTGAAGCGCTGCCCGACGCGGAGGAAGAACATGCCGTCGAAGTTCCATTCCAGGCCGGCCTGCGCCAGGGGCTCCCCTTCGTTCGGCTTGACCCCTTCGACGGTCAGGAGGACCTTGTGGACGTCGCCGTCGATGACGTTCATCCCGAGGCCGAAGGTGAACGCCGTCGGCAGCGGATACGACTCGTTCACGTATTTGATCTCGGAACCGAAGTTGCTGATCATCATGCCGAACCGGAAGCCGTGAAAATCCGATTTATAGAGCGTCGCGATGTCGATGGAATACGCGTTCGCCTTGAAATCGTCGTAGAGGGACATGTGGATGTAGCTCACCGAAACGCCGAACGACACCCTGTCGGTCAGAAACCGGGCATAGCTCAGGCCGTACCTGTAGTTGCCGGAGTAGAACGTCTCCCCCGTCCCGTCGGGCTGCAGCGGGGTGCGGACCTTCATCTCGTCGGTATAGAGCGCCGTCATCGAGACGCCCAGGGAGCCGAGATCGTCGAAATTGTGGGCGACCGCGGCGAACTCGTGGTTGATCCCCGCGAACCAGACCGTATGGTTGAACACGGCGTCCGTCCCCTGGATCCACGGGAGCGCGGCCGAGTTGTAATACGTGGCTTCCGCGCCGCTGACGACGGCGATATACGCATCGCTCATCGCCGTGGCCCTCGGGCTGACGCCGATCTTCAGGAACTGGGCATCGGTGCTCCCCGGCCGGTTGTACTGGCCGAAGAGAAGGGGAGGAAGCAGAAGAAGCGGGCCGATGATCTTTCGTACCATGGAGTATCGTTCCTCGGTGAAAAGTGACCGCATCACTTGATGACGACGAATTTACCGACCTGGACCTTCCCGTTCGTCAGGTCGACGCACGTGAAGAGATAGATACCGCTCGAGATCGCCTGCCCGACGTGCGAGGTCAGGTTCCAGTCCTCGTACCCCTTGTTCGGATCCTCATGGCGTATCGTGTTGACGAGGTCCCCCGCGAGCGTGAAGATCTTGATCTCGCACGATTTCGGGAGGTTGATGAACTGGAGCCTCCTGTCCTGCTCCATCCACCAGGGGCGGTTCCCCGAAGGCTTCTCCCAGGGGGGGTTGTAGGAGTTGTACGCCACGTCCCCCCTGTAGGGGTTCGGCACCACGGCGACTTCCCCGACCGTCGCCGGCGGCGCGGTCCCCGGGACGATCGTGTGGACGTTCGCGCTCAGGCTGCTCTCCTGCGACGGGAAATTGATGACGTTGTCGGGGAGCGAGTAGGTCGTGATCGTATAGAAATACTCGATGTTGTTCAACAGCCCCTTGTCGACGTATTCGTACTGGAGACCCGTGTTGGGCCCGTACGAATCCACCACGTCGAAATCCGCAAGGAGCGACCAGGGGCCCTCGCTGCTTTTCGTGCTCTTGTAGAGCCTGTATCCTTCGAAGGGATGCGCAATCGTGTCGCCGCGATAGGGATCGGTGTACTGCTCGGGGTTGTCCGGTCCCGCGGCGGGACGCCAGTCGAGATGGATCTCGTGATTGCTCGTCGTCGCGCTCAGCACGGCGCGCGGCGGGGGCGACGGGACCCGGAAGTTCTTGGACTTCAGGAACTGCAGGTAGGCGACGTTCTTGAGCATCCCGGGGAGTCCGTTCCCCAGGACCTCCGCCATCTGGACCTTCACCGTGTCGCCCACCTTCAACTGGTACGGCCCGAAGGAGAGGATCAGGTGATCGCGCGAGGGATCGGTCCTGTCGGGCATGATGACGCCGTCCGACATCGCCTGGTATTCGGTCACGTCGCGCTGGGGGAGCGTTTCGTGTTCGTAGTACTGAAATGACCATTTCAACGCGGGGTCTGTCGGGTACATTACCGAGAACCCGATCGGGCTGTACGCCTGGCCGTCGCACCCGGTGGGCGAGTCCTCGTCCACCATCATGTGGTAGTCCGGATAGTAGAGCGCGTACTCGTCGATAAACGCGTCGCCGCAGTTGATCGTCCCCACCTGCCCGTGCATCCAGAACGCGATATAGACGTTCTTCAGGGGCATCGTCTTCGCGGTGATGTAGTACGTGTGGAGGAGAAATTCGTCGAGCTGTCCCGAACCCCACGAATAGGTCGTCTGGACGATCTCGAGTCCCATCGGGATGTGGTCAGGGATGTTCTGCACGTCGTAGTCGTTGTAGCGGCAGACGAAATCCTGGTCGGAGAGCGCGACGTAGTTCGGCCAGTAGGGGATGTGGAGCGTATCCCCCTTCGAGCCCGTCCAGATCGTGTCCCAGCTGGCCGACGAGGGATAGAATTCGTTGAACCCGAAATGCTTCTGCGTCTCGGAGACCGCCGTATCCCCGGAGGGGAGTATGCCGCCCACCCAGAGCCCTCCCTGGTAGAGGTGTTCCTCACCGCTGCCGGGAGGAAACTCGCAGCTTATCAGCCCGGGGTACTTGGTATCCGCCTTGTTGAGCGTCCCCTGATTTGTCAGCACCTGACGCACCTTCCCCACCGTCGTCAGCTTCCAGTCGAGCTTCGAGAACTGGGCGCCGGCGGGGACAGCGGAACACGCTATGAGCAGGGCTACCGAAGCAACCTGTATCGATCGTTGTGCCATGGATGCGGTTCTTCCCACGTTATGAAATCAGAAATCGACCCTGAATCCCAGCTTCGTCCAGCGCGGGTTGCTGAAGACGTACGGGTTCATGTGCGACTGAATCGTGTAGTAGTCGTAAAAATTGGGCTGCGGGCGCTCGATGTCGCCGTACCTGTAGGGTTTCCCTGTCCAGGTGTTGAACCCGTAGTCGGGGCTCACGGTCTGGACGTTGTTCTCGTTGAACAGGTTGAACACGTCGATCGTCAGCGCGACGCGGACGCCCGCGATCGTGAACCCCTTCTCGAATTTCAGGTCGGTGGACGACGTCGAGGGCCCTGTCGAGGTCATCTCCCGGCGCTGTTCATCGATCGGGTTGAGGGCTGCGTCGCCGGGCGTGTACGGGTTCCCCGTCGAATACCGGAAGAGCACCGTCAGGTTCCAGTCGTCGGGGAGCGAAAACCCGAATATCGAAGGGTGGACCTCGGGGGGCGTTGTGAGCGTCCCCTGGAATATGAACTGGTTCCTGACGTCCCAGTCGAGCGGCCTCTCCCTGATCGGGTACGGCAGGTTGCTCTGCGAGCGGATGTAGTCGTCGAAGGCGGAGGAACTGTAGCCGGTCGCCCACTGGAGCGTATACGTCGCTTTCGCGGTGAAATAATCGGAGTAGGCCTTCGTCAGCTCGAACTCGAGTCCGCGCGCGCGGCCGTACGACTTGTTGTCATAGAGATCCACGGGGAGGCCCTGGGTCCCGTAGACCGTCGTGGAGCCCACCTGCTTGGAGATGTCCTTCGCATAACTCTTCACGTCAAGCACGAGGTTGTCCATGAGTTCGTGCGTGACGCCGAATTCGTACAGGATCGTCTGCTCCATGTCGAGACCGGGATTTCCCACGACCGCGCCGCTGTAGGGATCGCGGTAGTAGTACTGGAGCTCGGGGATCTGGTTGAAGTGCCCGTACGAGAAGAAGACGACGGTCCGCTCGGAAATCGGGAACGAGACGCCGAACCGGGGACTGAACTTGTACAGGAGCGATTTCCAGTTCGGGGCAAGGCCGGTCGCCCTCGACCAGAGGGACTTCCAGCTGTCCTGCATGACCTCGTTGCCGAGGTAGAGCCCGTCGATCCGGACGCCCAGATTGAGGACCAGGTATTCAAGCTCGAACTTGTCCTGGATGTATGCGGCAAACGTCACCGGCTTGACGTTGAACGTCCACCTGTTCTGCCCGAAGAGGGGGAAGGGCCCGGGGGGCGGAATAGAATCGATCCCCTCGCCGTACCGGGAGAGCTTCGTCGCGGCATCGGGGAGGTCGACGTAGCTGAGCGTATTGTACCTCACCTCCACGCCTGTCTTGATCAGGTGCGCGGGGTGGACCTGGGAGGTGAAGTCACCCTTGAACGTGTATGTCTTCGTGTTGTCATCGTGCCAGACAGCGTCAATCCCCGTTCCATCGTAGAACCCGGTCATCGAATTGATCGCAGGAGACTGGATGGTAGTAACGTACGCCCCCGTGCTGTCCTTCGTCCAGTACTGGCTCGGGTCCATGCCAAGGCGCGACCCCCTGTAAATCACCCCCAGGTAGCCGAAATTCAATGTGAAGTACGTCGACTTGGAGAGGACGGCGCTGTAGAGCAGGTTCACCGAGTGGTTTGTCCGCATCCAGTCGGGGGTGCTGTTCGGAAAGTCGCGCCAGAGCCAGTCAAAATCCGACCAGTCCTTCCACGACCCGTGATAACTGAGGGCGAATTTGTTCGACCCGTTGACCTCCCAGGAGAGTTTCCCGTTCAGGTTCCGCTCGTCGTCCTGCCGCCCGGTCGTCTTGATGCCCAGGATCCTGATCGGGGCTCTGTCCCTGTGGTTGTCGTACGCGGTATTCGTGAGCGTGAAGTTTCCAGAAAGGAAGTAGTTGATCGTGCCCGGGACAGACATGCCCATCGCAGGGAGAAGATAACGGGAGATGGGATCGGGTCCGCTCAGGTATATCGTCGCATAGTCGGTGTTTTCGGGGGTCCCGAGGGCCTTCAGTTTGTCGGTCTGGTACTCCATCCCCCCTCTGAACGATTCACTTCCGCTCCGCGTGTTGATATTGACGACGCCGGACTGCGCCTGACCGTACTCGGCGTTGAACCCGCCCGTGAGGAGCTCGACGCTTTCGACGTCCACGAGATTCAGGTCCACGACGCTTCTCCCCCCGTAGATCGGGTGCGTCACGGGCATGCCGTCCACCATGTACAGGATCTCGCCGCCGCGCCCGCCGCGGATGTGGACGTCCTTGAGGCTCTGGTCGCGCACCTGCACCTGCGTGCCGTCCGCCAGTTTGAGCGTGGGAGGAGTTGCCGAGAGGGTCGTCCCCGCCTCGAGCTTGAAGACGTCGGTGGCCGACGACATCCCCGGCGTCTCACGCATCGTTTCACGCGAAACCGTGCGCCGCGTCGAGGTGACGTCCTTCTGCACGAGCTTCTGTTCGGCAACGACGGTGACCTCGCCCAGCTCGACGGCGGTCTGGTCGAGCGTCACGTTGATCTCGGTGGTCAGATCGATCTGCACGCGCACGTCCTTCACGACAACGGGCCCGTAGCCGACAAGGGTCACCTGGAGATCGACCTTCCCGGGAGGAACGCGGAGAATGTAGTAGAACCCGTCAATGTCCGTGGAGGCGCCAAGCGGCGTCCCCTTCACCGAGACGTTCGCCCCGATGAGCGCTTCACCCGTCCGCTTGTCCCTGACTTTCCCCGATATCTTCCCCGTCTCTCCCGCCATCGCACCGTGCGAAGCAAGTGCGATCAAGAATCCCGCACACAGAGCGGCGCACAGCGGGAATCGGATCCTCATGATCATGACAGGTTCCTCTAATTGACGTTAAGACTCTGAAGAATTTGCTGCGCCATCACTTTGGCGTCGCCGGTATTGATGAAGTACATCGGGAACCCGAGCACCACGGCATCGTAGACGGTCCCGTAATACCGGACGGCGATCGCCCTCCCCCTGTACATCGGGTACTGGCTGTCGTCCCTGTTGACGTAATTGTACAGCCCCTCGGTGAACCCTGCCGTCTTCGTGACGAGGTTGACCCAGCTCAGCTTGCCGCTGTACGGGAACATCGGCAGCTTCGTCGAGTCGACGCGGAACGAGGAGAACGTCCCCTTCCCCTCGCCGCCGATGAGGTCGCCCTCGACATCCGACTCGTCCACGGCGTAGATGTGGAGATAGTCGTGGACGAACGTTCCGGGAGGGAACGCGTGCGGGAAATTCGACGTGTAGGCGAACGACTTGAGTATGCGCCACCCGCTCATCAGGAACTTCCCTCCCACCTTCAGGTAATCGGTGAAGATCGCGATGTTCGTCGCGTCAGAGATCTTGTGCGGCTTGCTCACCGGCACGTCGTCCGCGTGCCAGACAAGGAGCCTGTAGTTTGCCAGGACGTCGCGGGGGGGCATCCCCTTCGCCTTGAAGTTCCAGACATCGGCGCCCGGGAACACCTGGGCGTAAAAGCTGTCCACCTGGGCCGTCGTCACTCCCAGCGTCACGAACGGGAGATTGTACTCGTCCGTCTCGTGGATGATGAGGACCTTCTTCGCAAACGAAGGGACGATCACGTTGACGACCGACGAGTCCCCCACCGGGTCGACGAGGTTCGTCGTGTTCCTGCTCGTGACCCGGATCGTGTGCGTCCCGTTGAGGGGGGCTGCAAACGCCGAGGGGGGAATGAACAGCGACGTATCATTGAGCCAGTGCCATGGGCCGGTGTCGACGGACCACGCGTACTGGGAGATCCCACCCTCCTTCGCCTGATCGTGCGCTGCAAACGCGATCTGGACACCCCCCCACCAGTCGGTGATCTGCTGCGTCGCGAGCACCGCCGCGTTCTTCACGGGGAACAGAAGCGTCGTGATCGGCGGAGCCGTGCGCGTCGTGTACAGGAGCTTCTGGGCCGGGTTGGGGTCGACGTTCCCGTCGTTGTCGATCGAGCGCACGTAGAAGATCTGCTTGTTCAGGCTGTCCGTGGAGTTGAACGGAATGGTCACCGTGGTCCCTGTCGTGTCTTTCCACGCCGTGGAATCAAACAGCGTCCACGTCGGGGAGAGCCCGGCCCTGTGGTACGTGAAGTACCGGTACTGGTACCGTACGATGTACCCGTCGTAGTCTCCGCCGTCCCAGTGGAGTGCGACAAGGGCAAAGACCGTCGAACCGTCCGGCGGGATGTTCGCCAGCCGGGTCTGCGGCGGTTGATTGGCGTTGGGCGGAGCCGTGGGCCGCTCGCAGGTGACGGATGTGAGCGCAAGGGCAAGTGCCGCCGCGGTCACGCATATGTTCAACAACCGGTTCATACCCACCCTTTCAAAACGTCTGTATGCCTGCGACCTTCATCTGCCTGTCGAAGAGGAACGAATCCTGGTAGCGGTGAAGGGACTTGAACGGTGCAATCGTGATATCGATCTGCGTCACCCTGTCGTCCTGCACGGTGAACGAGACGGGGAAAAACACCTGCGGCCCCACCCCCGGAGGGAGCAGCAGCGGGTTGATATACAATTTCGGGATATACGTGTCGATCTCGCTGGCCATGAGACTGAACTGCAGCATGTTGTAGGTTCCCGGGGGCACCACCCATTCGAAGATCGTATACTTCCTGTACCGGCTGTTGGAGGCCGTGATCGCGACGGAATCCCTCACGTTGATCGGCACGCCGTTGAGCCACTCCCTGGCAAGGAGGTTCACCGTGTCGGAAGCGATCCGCGAGATCGTCGTGTTCACGAAAAGGTCCGAGTAATTATCGCCCCGGTATATCCTTCCGCCGTACACCCACGCCTGGAACGCATCGTACCGGGAAAACCTCGTCGTATCGCTCAGGATCACGATGTTCGTGTCGAGGTCGTCCGACCTCAGTGTGACGCGCAGGACGCCCGGGTGGGGGGAGGGATCGACCCCGGTCGTGCACGCCCCGAAGAGAAACCCGAGGAGGACTGTGAACAGGGCAGAACTTAGGCAGCGAACGGACATTGCAATGTCTCCATTTGTGCGGATTGCTTCGGGGATGGCGCCGGAGGCGCCATCCCCTCGCAATGACTCTTACTTGAGCAACATCATCTTCTGTGACTTGGACATCGTGCCTGCAGTGAGCTTGTAGATGTAGACGCCCGTTGCAACGCTCTGTCCGCTGTCGTTCCTGCCGTCCCACACCGCAACGTGCGCGCCGGCATGCATCTCTTCGTTGACGACTGTCCGTACCTTCCGCCCGAGCATGTCATAGACCACGATCGAGGTCTGCAACGCCTTCGGAATCTCGAACGAGATTCTCGTCGAGGGGTTGAAGGGGTTCGGGTAGTTCTGGTACAGCGCGAACCGTCCGGGAGCGGACGTGCCGCCCGTCCCCGGGGCGATCGCCGTGATGCCCGCCGCCGCGTAGTTATAGAGCTTCAGGTCGTCGATCTTTCCCTGGAACGGCGGGATGTACCACCAGTCGGTGGAGTTCGGGTTTCCCCGGCCTACACGCAGGTGGGCGCCCGGAGGAGTTTTCGACCCGCCCATCAGGGGAGCCTTCACGCCGGTGAGCACGCCCTTGTATTCAAGCTGGTCGCTCGCGTTGCGGACCACCAGGGCCACGACACCGCTGTCCGTCGTGATTTTCTTCCGTTCCCAGATCAGGTGATACCAGTTATGGACCAGGATCTTGTTGGTATCCTGCACCTGGTAGAGCGTCCCGTCAGGCGCGCTGTAGCGGCCGACCCATCCGAAGCCCTTGGCGTTCGTGCGGACTTCGAATTCGTAGTTGTTGTTGAAATAGTCGGTCGAATCGCCCGGGAGGTTGATGACGCGGCACGCGTGGACAAGCGTGTCGGGCTTCAGCCATGCATCCATGCAGAATTCCTCGGCAGACAGGAACGGCGAGGAGACTTCCACCCAGTTCGTGTCCGCGTGGGTGATATTCGTGGTGCCCCAGGTGTTCCATGACAGCGCCAGGGAGTGCGTCCCTTCCTTCGCGTCCGTCGAATACGAGGGCATCACGCCGGGGATGATCACCTTCGAATTGCTCGGAGAATGATCGACCGGGGGATTCCCCGTGCCTTCTTCAAACGTCAGGTGAAGCGTCTGGACGTTCGGCTGGTAGACATAGAACGAGAAGTAGGACGGGCTTGCGGATTCCGCGTTCTGCGGATCGGCGGAGCGGAAGCCCGAGTTGTCGACCGCGGTGATGTAGTATTTCACGAGCGACCCGTACGCCTGTCCCGGGATCGACCCGCTCAACACGATACCGCCGCCCGTCATCGGGACGCTGTCCCATTTCGTCGTGTAGTAGTGCAGCATGGCCGAGGAAATCGTCGCACCGTGCGTGAAGGGCTGTATGGTCGAGGTGATGTTGTACGACGCCGCCGTTGTCGGCTGGTTCGGCAGCACGAGCGTCTTGGTGATCAGGGGCGGTCCGGAGAAGTTGCGGACGACCTTGCTGATGCGGATCTCATCGATGTAGCCGTCAAGCCACGAGTCGACGCTCTGATGCGCGATGTCGTTCAGAATGCCGCCGGCCCATCCCATGTGGATCGGGTTGAGCGTCGTGCGGGGGATGTTCACGGCGGGATCGAACCCCGTCGACGTGAACGATTTGAGCTTTCTGTTCGAATCGTGGACCATCTGCACGATGACGCCGCGCTGCGTGTCGCGGATGAACGTCAGGTGGACCCATTCGCCCGGGACGAACATGTTGATGGGCGATGTGCCGCTGATGAACACGTCCTGCGCGGTGTAGAACCCCGTCTGGAACGTCCTGGAATCGCCCCACATCTCCATCCAGTAGTTGGGGTGCCAGAATTCGTCCTGACCCGGCTTCATGACGACGCGGGGGACCCAGCGGTAGTCGGCGGAATTGTCGCCGAAGGTGAGGATCTGGACCCACGCTTCGATCGTCCAGTCGCCCTGAAGGCCGACTGTGGGCGTGTCGGGGATCGTCAGGAACGACGAGTCGGTAATGGCGCCGTTGTTGATCCTGACGCACTGTCCCATACCGGCGACGCCGAGGTTGTTGACGAACGTGATGCCGTTGCCGATCGTCGTGTGGGGCGTTGCAGCGGTTGCCGTCTTGCCGACGGCCGCCGCGCTGTTTGTGAGGTTTCCGTCAAAGTGGAGGAGGACAACGGTGTTCGTGTCCACCACGTACGGACCTCCGAGCGTGTCCAGTGTCTGTGCCGTGACGCTGCCGGTGGAGAGCAGCGCGAGCAGGACAACGGACAGCAGGCATGTGAAATACTTCATGTGGAACCTCCTGTGGAAGAAGTGAGTTGTTTCAGCCTCCAGGTTGCTGTGATAGCCTCAGCAACATCTCCCCCGTGCGCGGTTTCCCGCCCTTGCGAGTTACAGGACCCCGTCGATCACCTCCTTTCATGTCTTGATGCTGTCAGAGTTGAACGTTCACGCCCGCAGGCGAGACGAGAGCCGTCCCTCCATGGATGCGGGCAGTATGGACTTCGCAATCGCCGCCGAGCTGGTTCCTGTAGAGCGCGCGGATCTCTCGGACGAACTCCTCGCAGCGGGCCTCCTCGACGAGGTTGATCGTGCAGCCGCCGAACCCCGCCCCCATCATCCGGGCGCCGAAGACGCCGCCCAGCGAGCCGGCGAGCTCGACCAGCACGTCAAGCTCCGGCGCGCTGACCTCGTACTGATCGCGCAGTCCCGCGTGGGATGCGTACATCTCGAGACCGAACGCGCGGTAGTCGTTGTTCTTCAAGTGATCGCAGGAATAGAGCACGCGCGCGTTCTCCCCGATGACGTAGTCGCACCGCCTGTACACGACGGGATCCAGCTCGCGGCGGTGCTCCTCCAGGAGCTCCCTTGTGACATCGCGCAGGCTCCGGATCCCCGCATGGCGCCGACGGATCGCCGCCACGCCGATTTCGCACTGGCGGCGCCGCAGGTTGTATTCGGAGGATGCAAGCGCCCTCCGGACTTTCGTGTCGCACAGGACGATGCTCACGTCCGGCCGCTCGAAGGGGACTTCCTCGTACGAGAGGGAGCGGCAGTCGAGCCTGAGCGCCCGGTCACTCTTGCCGAAGATGTTGATGAACTGGTCCATGATCCCGCAGCGGACTCCGACGAAATTATTCTCGGCGTTCTGCGCGAGCCTGACGAGCGTGAGCGGGTCGATCCTGAGATTGAAGATCCTGTTGAGCGCGAAGGCAAGGCCCCCTTCGATCGCCGCGGAGGAGGACATGCCCGCCCCCACGGGGATGTCTCCCCCGAACACGCAGTCGAAGCCGCTCAGCGGGTGCCCCGCCAGGAAGAGCTCCCGGGCCACCCCCACCAGGTAGTCGCACCAGCGGAGCTGGGGCTTCAGGTCGGGCGCGAGGGACGTCTCAAACTCTTCCTGGAGGTCCATCGCGTAGAGCCGGATCCTGGCATCGGCCCGGGGGGACACCATGAGCAGGATCGCCCTGTCGATGGCGGCCGGCAGCACGAACCCCTCGTTATAGTCTGTGTGCTCCCCGATCAGGTTCACACGCCCGGGAGAGCGGACGATGATCCTGTCGTCGTTCGGCCCGTACTTCGCACTCCAGACGCTTTCGATGCGGTCAATCTGTTCGTTGTTCATGCAGGATTGTTACCTCAGGAGCAGCATCTTTTTGGTCTGCGCAAATCCCTCCGCGCGCAGCCGGTAGAAATACACGCCGGTCGCGCACGAACGGCCGTCCCAGACGGCAGTATGAGCTCCGGCCGGGAGGTTCCCGTCCACGAGCGTCGCCACGCGCCTGCCGAGAACGTCGTACACGGCAAGCGACACCGCGCCGCGCGACGGGAGGTTGAACGTTATCGTCGTCGCCGGGTTGAACGGGTTTGGATAATTCTGTCCCAGCCGGTAGTCCGGCCCGGGGACAGGAGAAAGTCCCCCCCGCACGCCGAGAGGAGGCGTCCCGGCGGCGAGGGTTATGGCGGCGTCGTAGTCAAGGAAGTAGAGCCACCAGTTGTTCAGAATTCCGTCCGTGATCCCCCTGTAGCGGGGCATGTGGTCGTAGAACCAGTAGAGATAGCCGAGCTGGTCGAGCCCCTCGGCAAGCGGCTCCGGCGTCTTGTAGATCCATGTCGCGACGTTGACCTGCGCGTGCTGCTGGAAGAGGTACGGATAGCGGAACCAGTTCTGCGCGTACGACGTCACGATCGTCGTGTTGCCGTAATCGTAGTCCGAAGCGCCGTTCGGGGGGAAGTGGACGTTCCCCACGTGTGCTCCGCCGGGGACGTCACGGTTGATCCGCGTAAAGAGATCCCACGGGGTGGGATTGGCCGACGTGTCGTTCCACGGCCGGCCCTGGACCTGGCTGTATGCCTGGACCATGGCACTCTCGAACCTGTGCCCGAAGCTGTGGTAGGCAAGGTCCACTCCCCTCTCGTAGTTGAGGCCCATCACGGAGAGGAGCTTCGTGAGCCCCGTGCCGTCCTTGATGGGAGGGGAGTTCCACCAGAAGGCGTCCGGCCCCATAAGCTGCGATTCGTACATCCCCATGTACGGGCCCGCGTAGACCCAGACCTCGTCGATCACCCCGGCGTTCCTGAGACTGTCGAGGTGGTAGTAGTTGACAAGCGCCCTGTAATCGAACTTGAGCGAATCCTGCGCCGCCTTCAGCGTCGGCCACCCGGGCTGGGAGAGGTACGTCTGGTAGTCCGCGAACGTGAGGTAGCCCCCCCTGAACGCGGTGAACGTCCGCGTGCAGTCGAGCGTCAGGGCGATGACGAAATTCACCGTGCTGTCGGAGGCCCCCGCGAAGTACTTGACGAGGGCGTTCGCCATCGCCACCGGGTCCCGGAACCCGTATTTCACATGGAGCCGCTCGTAGCCGTACTGCGGGAGCACCGGGTCGAGGAGGACAAGGGCGACTTTCGCGGTCACCGGCGGGGACTTCTCCCCCGTAAAATCCGCCAGGACGCTGACAGGCGCGGAGCCCGCAATGTAGGCGGGCTCGGTCGCGACGGTGAGTTTCGTCACCCCGGGGGCAACGCCGGTGACGAAGCCGTTCTGATCGACAGAGGCGACCGACCCGGCATCGGTCGACCACTGGAACGGATAGCCGAGCGTGTAGGGGAGAATCCTGTCGTGGTCGTCCACGAGCCAGACGCGGAGCCTGAGCGTGCCGCCCGGGATCAGCTTCACCGGGGAAGGGGAGACGGCGAGCTTTGTGTACGTGACGGCGTTCATGAGCGTCCACTCGCCGAGATCGAAATACGAATACACCGTGTCGCGGGCCCTGAGCCTGACGCAGGAGTATGCACCGGGAGCGAACGCGACGGAGTCCCACACCCTGTAGACAAAGGGACGAGGCGGGGCAAGGAGTGCATAGGAGCCGGACTTCGCATTGAGATCGCCGAGCGATGAGGCGGCTTCAAGCGTCCATGACCCGTTGCTCATCATGAAGACCCTGCTCGCCTGGATTTGGACCGGGGTGTCGAACCGGAGTGTGACGACGAGCGAATCGCTCCCCGTGATCAGGAGGTCGCTGTTCGGATTGCGGTCGAACGGGTTGAGCGAATCGTTCGCGGCCTGCGGAACCACGTTGAGGTGGACAGACCCATCCCGTATCCCGGCGAGGAGATCGACGGGAAGCACCTGTGTGACCTGTCCCCTGGCTGCAACGCCGGCGAGCAGGCTCACGGCAACGCCTATGGACCGCATGGCAGCAAACGACCTGACGGTCATGTGCGAATCCTCTAGTGAGGACGCTGTGTGTGTGAACGCGTGAAAGCGGATCTCTGAAGGAACGGGGTGTGACAGTGTGCCTGGTCCCGCTGGCACGGGACGCTCATCGCTTGTTAGCGCTAACAATTTCCAGGGCCGGCTCGCCCGGTCAAGGGCACAAGGGTGGCAGAGGAAGGGGTGCAGGAAATGTTAGCGCTAACATCTCCGGGAGAGAGTTTAACGCTTGCAAAGCGCAAAGTCAAGTTATTTCTTTGGCCGGCAGCCGCAGGATCGGCGGATAATCAGTTCCGTCTTCACCGTGATCTCGTCAGGGGTCTCGGAGGACCCATCGATCTCCGCGAAAAGCCTCTCGGCAGCCCTCTTCCCCACCTCGTACGCGGGCTGCCGCACCGTGGTCAGGGGGGTCGGCATCAGCTCGGCCCGGATATCGTCCGAGAACGCGGCGATCGCGATATCCTCGGGGATCCTCAACCCCCTTTCCGCAACGGCCTTCATGGCCCCGAACGCCGCCGGATCGTTGATCGCCACGACGGCCCGGGGACGCTTCTCGGCAGGAAGGTCAAGGAGACGGCCCATCGCTTCATACCCCCCCTGCTCATGGAACCCTGACTCGATCATCAGCTCTTCGTAGACAGGGGTCCCGTCCTCCTTCATCGCCTTGCGGAACCCCTTGAGCCTGGCCGCGCTGATCGAAACGCGGGAGGGTCCGCTCAGGTGCGCGATCCGCCGGTACCCGTGCCCCAGGAGGTGCTCGGTGACACGGCGTGAGCTCTCCTGGTCGTCGATCCCGACGCACGTGGCACCGATCCCGGGAACGCACCTGTCGAAGAAGACGAACCGGACCCCCTTGCGGACGAGCTGCTTGTACATCCTGAAATCGTCCACGGTCTGGGCAATCGAGATCAGTATGCCGTCGACCCGCTTCTCCTCGAGTGTCCGTATCGCGTCTTCCTCCCGCGCGGAGTTCTCGGCCGAGTGCATCAGGATCAGGTGGTAGCCGAGCCTGTATGTGACCTCCTCGATCCCCCGGATGGCTTCGGGGAAAAACGAGTGCGTGA
>DATJPH010000331.1:0-2507 GCA_035506475.1 Bacteroidota bacterium
TCCCCAGGTGAGCCCCCATAAATTTCATCCCCGGGGTCCTCTCCAGCCGGTGATTTCTCGCGGCGATCTGTGCCTCGTACGAGGGCATCTCGGGATGCTCGTACATGTGGTACTGCGGGTGATGTGAGAAGTAATCCTTCATGTCATTGCTCATCATCCCCGGCACCGGGAGCCAGCAGTCTCTCGGTTCACCGCAGTGACAGATGATCGGCACCCCGCGGGCGGTCAGGTAGTTAAATATCGTATCCAGCCCCGGGTCGTCGATCATGACGAGCTTCCCTTCCCTGTTCCGGAAGACCATCCCGATATTCTTCCAGAACTTCACCGCCGTTGCCCCATCCCGCAGCGCCGAGTCAAGATGCGCGATCGTCGCCGAGGCCCAGCCGGGCTCTCCATACCCGTTCATGGAAAACGTCGCCGCCCACGCCTCCCTGTCGGGATAGGCGGCGTGGTGGGCCTTCCCGACTGCCTGCTGATCGGCCATGGGGGGAAAATCGGGATAATCGACGTTGATTGTGAGGATGCTGAAACCGCACTCTCGCGCGACGTCGACGAAAGCAGTGGAGGGGGAATTGTCGTGAAGGTGCGCATCGATTTTACGGACCGACGCGAAATCTCCAGAAGTGTACGTCCGGGGCGCCTGACGGCAAGACATTCCCCCGGCAAGCGTCAGCAGTGCCAGCGAAAGCCCCGCGGCGGTCCATCTGATTTGTCTCATTCCATTACCTCGTTAGAATTCCAGGTTGTTGTAAAATTCGACCTTCACCTGACGAAAGTAGAGAATCTGCTTCGCGAGGAGTTTCTCGTGCTCCTTGTCGCCGCTGAAGAAGGCGAGGGTTTTGTTGGCCGATTCGATGTCGGGAAACTCGCACTGCCAGATGAGCGTGTTGCAGGGCTCGGCGGCAGATATCGGCTGAAGCCGTTTGCCGTTCGGGAAATCCTTCCGGCGCTTTTCCAGCTCGGCGAACTTCTTTTCAAGCTCCATGAATTCGGTTTCGTGAACCGGGTCAAATTGCTGCATGATACGCATGGTGACGCTCATTGTGGATCCTCCAGGAGTTTATGTAATGCCGGTGAGATTTCGACGCGTGATTCCCCGCTGAGCTTGAGGAGCGATTTCCGGTCGAGCCCTTTGTTGATCGTGTGGGGCGACTGGACGGAGTCGCCGCCGGTGAGTGTTGCAAGTTCCTGCGCGGCGTGAAGCGGCAGACCCGCGGTGATGCCCGCGATAAGCCCGGCAAGAAAAGCGTCTCCGGCCCCGGCGGTGCTCTCCACACAGACCTTGCGCACAGGCATCCAGATGACGCCGTTCCCGTCCCAGCAGCAGCTCCCGTTCTTCCCCATCGTGACAGAGAGCTGAATCGCGGGATTCTTCTTCGCAAACGCGTTGACAGCCGCTTCAATGATAGTCTGGGCGTCGTTCCCCGCAACGGGGAGGCCGACAGCGGCGGCGGCTTCGTCGAGGTTGATGGCAAGGAGGTCCACGGTTTCAAGGATGTGCGAGCGGAGGACTCTCGGCATCTCCTCGGAGGTAAATGAGGCGGCACGGAAGAACCCGAACTGTGTCGCGAGCTCCAGGAGCTGTCCGCGCGCTTCCAGCGAGACTTCCGGGGCCGCCAGGGCGATCCCCCTGTTTGCATACTTCTCGAATTCCGGCCTGGCGCTGAGAACGTAGGCCGGATCGACCGCCGAGCACGCCGAATCGCTGGTGGTCATGTTCCCCCCTCCGCCGTCGGGATATATGAAGCAGAAGGAAAAGAGCGTCTGACTCCCCTTCGTCCGCTCGACGTATCCGGTTTCCAGTCCCGCTTCGGCCATCTCTTCGATAAGCCTGCCGCCGATGTCGTCGTCGCCGACCCGCCCGACGGGGACGGTGTGGAACTCGGGGCCAAGAAGCGTCCTCACATAGTGCGCGATGATGTGGAGCTTGCAGTAGTCTTTCCGGTCGAGGAAATACCCGCTCCGGCTCTCCTCCCTCCCCAGTGTGGCGTCACCGTTCAGGCGGAAGAACATCCCCGAGCCGATGCCGCCCACACCTATAAGTGCCTGGTAGCGACAGCAGGAGATATTGAGATTCAGTGGTGTCATGGCCTGTCTTATGAGTGAAAGTGGGTTGCAACCTTCGCCGCATCGGTTCCCTCCTGCTGCTCGTAAAACACCCATTCCGGGTGGTTGCTGATCGGGTGATCCGCCGTGGCGAGATCCGCGGTCAGCATCGCGTCAGGATGCTCCTGCAGGAGCGTAATCGGATACTCAGGCGTCACCGGACCGAAGAGCGCCACCCGGAGGGCGGTCTGTTTCCAGGCGCCGGTGTCGCTGAAGAGCCGGATCTGCTTCGCCGAGAGGCATTCACGCATCCCCAGCGTCACCGACATGGGGGGGACGAACTGGTAGGCCGCGCCGAACGACCGGTGGGCCAGCGCGAGTATCGTATCGGGATTGTTCTCCTGTATCCGGATCGTGGAATTCCTGAGTTCCTCGATCGAGAGGAGATCATACGTCTGGCG
>DATJPH010000332.1:0-12174 GCA_035506475.1 Bacteroidota bacterium
TTCATGTTGAAGACCTCAAGCTGGAAAAACAGGAGCCCGAACCCGGCGGTGACGCAGAGAACCAGCACCATCCGGAGGACCGTGTTCCTGACGTTGTCGTGACCGTTTGTCATATCCATGCAGGCCTCATCCCGTGTGTGCCCAAATGTATCGCGCAAAGGGGCCATTGTCAACATGCGGGTTGACTTTGGCCCTGTTTTTCGTTACACATCCCCCGTCCCGTTCCAGACAACCCACCCAAATTCCCACATTTCCGGAGAGAACCATGACAAAGAAATTCTGGATGACGTTTGTCGCTGTCTTTGTTACGGCGTTCATAATGGATATCGTGGTCTATTTCCTTGTCCTCGGATCCGCGTTCAACGCCCTCACCATCTGGAGGCCGGACAAGGACCACCTCTCGTGGGTGTATCACGTGATCACGCTTGTCGGCTCGTTCTTCTTCACGTACATATTCACGAAGGGCTACGAGGGAAAGGGGATTGCCGAAGGGATCCGGTACGGTCTCTACATCGGGATCTGGCTGAGCATCGGGATGGCGTACGGGACGTATGCGATGGTCGCGATCCCGTACGGTTTGACGCTCGAATGGTTCCTGCTCGGCGTGGCGAGCTACGTCGTCATGGGGATCGTGGCGTCGCTGGTGTACAAAAAACCGGAGGTGAAAGCTTAGGCTTCTTTGGGGTGGCGCTTACGGCGCCACCCCTCGCAACGCAAGGGGGGGGTTGCGACTTAGTGGAGAACGGGTGTCAGCCGGGACTGCCAGCGGTCGCCGTCCCAGTATCGGACTTCACCGGCGACAACCTTCATGTAGTGATCGAAGAAATCGCCCTTGACGCGCCCCTTCGACGCAAGCATCTGGAACCGCTCTTTCGTCTGGTTCTCCGACTTCACCTCCGCGATGCTGAAATCCGGCCTGAAGATGTATTCCAGATAGATGGAGATGCTGTCGGGAACGCCCACAGCGCCGACGCGAAAGCCCCCTTCACCCTTCAAGGGGAGAGGCCTCGCATTGGACAACCGCATATGCGATCCGAAGGCTCTGGCCATCCCCGACTCCCGGATCCAGACGTAGAACGACTCCGCCGCCGAATGCGGGAGTCCAAACCCGCCCGAATACGACGACTCCCCGTCCCCCGTGATCCGCGATGGATCGATCCCGACGACCACCGCGACGTATTCCCCCTCCCTGTTGTCGCTCGCGCCGATGAGCACAAGTATGTTCTTCGCCCCGCTCACGATCGGCCTGGTCCCCATCATGTTGAGCTGCCCGAAGTGCCTGTACGTGCCGAGCCGGCGTCCGGATGCGTCGTAGCGGGAAATCACCGAGGGGGAATGGAGGTGGTTCATCAGTACGACAATCTCGTCATTTCCCGTCCCGGAGAAATCGCCGATGCTGAACCCGCTGATCCTGAAATCGTCCGGATACGAGCGGCCGCGGCACGTGATCGTCTCGCCGGGCCTGATGGTCCGGATCACCGACCGATCGGGACCCAGTATGCGGAGCACATCGCCGTAATCGCCGAGCGCCGCTTCTTCCTGCGTGAGCGGCAGCGACGTTATGACCTCGTTCTTGCCGTCACCGTCCAGGTCCGCCACCTGGAGAAACGTCCGGCTGGTCGTCTGTTCGATGTGGACATAATCGCTCAACCGGGGAACCGGCAACGACCAGAGCTTTTCCCCCCGCCGGTTGTACGCGTCAAGTGTGCTCTGATTCTGATTCTCGATCACGGTGACGATGTTGAGGTCACGGACAGGCATCAGATTGAACGTCAGCATCAGGAAGGCGAGGCCTCCAAGGAGCGCAAGCCCCCCCCCGCCCGTGACAAACGGGTGGAGCCGGACAAATCGCCTGAGAGCGCCTGCAGAAGGGACCCGCGAGAGAGGGGCTTCCCGGAACGGCGGCTCGAATATCGCCGGCCAGCGCCTGGATTGAACGGGGAGGTTCGGCGATGGACCGGACCTGACGGGAGGATGCGTCAGGACGTCAACCTGCAAGTCCGCGTAGTACGACGAGACCGACTCGAGCAGTTCCCGGCACCCTTTGCACCCCTTCAGGTGCTCTTCGACCTGCCGCCGCTCGGAGCTTTCGAGGGGCGCTCCGAGGACATACAACTCTATTGTATGCTCGCTGGGATGGTCCATGTTCACTTTAGATATCCTTGCACTTCTGCCCCCGTGCTGAATCCCGGGACGGTGTCACTCATTTCCTCCACCTCAGCTGTTCGTTTTCAGCATTTCCACGGACCTTTTGTACGCCAGGCGCGCAAGGTATTCCAGCCGGGCCCTGTGTTCACACCGGTACTCCTCCTCCGAGAGTGAGGGGAGGAGCGCCTGGAGCCCTGCGAAGAGAGAGTGGCCGTCCGATTCTTCTCCCGTAAAGCGGAGGGCGACGTTTTTTTCTATCACTTCGGCATATTTCCGGAACATCTCCCGTTCCACTTTGCCGCTCTCTATGTACTCGGGTGCCATCCTGCCGAGGACCTCCCTGCATGCCGCCCGGACAAGCGTCAGTATTTCCGGTACGGTGAACGGATCATCGGCAGCCGATCGCACGGACTCCTCGGCGGCAGGGACGAAATAGATCGACTTGATGGCGAGCGCCACCGTCGTCAGGGAGACAAGCCGCGAGTGATGCTGCTGCCCGCGGAGCATGCGCGAGAGGTGCGCCAGCATCGCGGGGACATGGTCGTCAATGCGTGCCACGCCCCTCAGCTCGCTCTCCAGTTCCTCCCGCGTGAACGGGGGGAGATGCTCGAGCGAAGGGGAGAACGCGGGGAGGAGGAACGTGTCGCCGAACCTTTCGACGACATTGTAGCTGCGGAGGGCCTGCACCGACAGCTTGATGTTGCGCAGGATCTTCCCGAGATCGGGGTCGGCCTCGCCGTAGAAACGGACGACGCCGTGGTTGACTTTCGTAAAGACGATGCGGCGGATGTGCGTGAGGAGCTCCTGGTCCGATGCCGCGCGCCGGTCGATCCCCTGGAAATACGCCCTGATCTGCAGGAGGGACCCGTCCTCACCCTGCTGGAAGAGCTCCGCGATGCAGTCGTAGGCAAGATCCCGGTAGTTCGTCCCGTGCACGCCGGAGTTCAGCATGGCGGGCGCGATCTTCCTGCGCAGCGCGACCGACGCCATGGAATGGCAGAGATCAACGAGCCCGTTGAGCTGAGAAAGCGAGAGTGTGTTCTCGACCGCGGCCTCTATCCAGATCCTGAGGTCGGGGGCGAGAGGATTTCCTGTTGTCACAATTGACCCGGGGAAAACGGCTCGGTGAGACGCATGTTCGCCGATCCAATATACACGGATATTTCAGTTATGTCTACACGTGCCCGTGCGAAACGCCGCTGACGGCGTGACCGGCGACCGCGCGCCCGGCGCCGCCGCGGATGCCGGCGGGCACCCCGGGGGTGGTTTTTGCCGAATTGCGCGCGGCAAACGTGAATTGGAGGTTCGTGAGGGCGACCCGCCACTGGTCGACTTTCGAGTACACGACCGGGACGAGGACAAGCGTCAGCAGGAGCGAGCTCAGAAGCCCGCCGATCAGCGCCCAGGCAAGCCCGCTCTTGAACTCGGAGCCCGAGCTGAGGCTGAAGGCGATCGGGGACATCCCCACCACCATGGAGGCGGTCGTCATAAGGATCGGCCGGAGCCTTGTTTGTGCCGCCTCGACGAGCGCGTCGTGGACGGAGAGGGACTTCTCCTTCCGCATCTGATTTGTCCTGTCCACAAGCAGGATGGCGTTCTTCCCCACGAGCCCCACGAGCATGATGATCCCGAGCATCGTGAAGATGTTCAGGGCCTTCATCGTCAGGGCGAGCGCCAGGAAGGCGCCGATGACGGCGACGGGGATCGAGAAGAGGACCACGAAGGGGTAGACGAACGAATCGTACAGGGCCACCATGATCATGTAGACGAAGAGAATCGCGGCCGCGAGGGCCAGCAGGAGGCTCGCGAAGGACTCGGAGCGGTTCTTCTCATCCCCGAGATACGCAATCGCGACACCCGGGGGAAGCGGGTTTCTGGCGACGGCGGACCTGATGTCCGCCACGATGCTCCCCGCAGGGCGCGCCACGGCCTGGGAATTCACCGTGACGGAGTAGTTCCTGTTCTGGCGCTGGAGCTTTGTCGGTCCCGTCGACAGGGAGACCGTGGCAAACTGCTTGAGCTGGACGAGACGGCCCGAGCGCGTGCCGAACGTGAGCGAACCGATATCCTCCGTCCGCGACCTGTCGAACCTGTCGAGCACGACGCGGATGGGATACTGATCGGTCCCCTCCCGGAACTTCGATTCGTCGTCGCCGTTGAACGCGATGCGGAGCGCCTCGCCCACCTCGTTCATCGAGAGCCCGAAGCTCGCCATCTTCTCCCTGTCGATCTCCACCTGCATCTCGGGCTTTCCCATCTCCGAGGAGAGCCTGACGTCCGCGGTGCCGGGGACCGTCCGGACGATCCCGGCGATCCCCTCCGCCGCTCTGAGCGCCTGGGTGTACTCCGGCGCGCTCACAAGGAGCGCGATCGGCGACTGGTTGGCCGTGCCGAATATCCCTATCGGGCTCGTGCGGACCTGCACGCCCGGGATCTGCTGTATCTTCTTTTTTATCGCGTCGCTCACCTCGTCGGTCGACCGCTTCCGCTTTTCCCTGGGGACGAGCGTGACGTTGAGCTCGGTCAGGTAATTGGACGACTGTCCGACGAAGCCCTCGGTCGATACCCCCACGTTCGTGAACACCCTCTCCACTTCCGGGTTCGCAAAGACGATCCGCTCGGCGTCCAGCGTGACATAGTTCGTGTTTGCCAGCGAGGACCCGGACGGGAGCTCCATCGTCACGGTGAACTCCCCGCGGTCCGACTGGGGCATGAACTCCGAGCCGATGAACCCCAACACCGGCAGGAGCATCGAGCCGACGAAGAGACCGAGGGCGAGAAGGAACGTCCTGCCCCGGTGCGCGAGACTCCACTCCAGCGTTTTCAGGTATTCGGCGGTGAGCGTGTGGAACCGCCTCTCGAACCAGAGCGCGAATCTCCCCAGGAAGGATCCCGCGGTCATCTGTTCGATCTTCGAAAACCGGGACGCCAGGAGCGGCGTGATCGTGAAGGAGACAAACAGGCTCATCAGCGTGGAGGAGACGACCACGAGCGCGAACTCCCTCATGATGTTGCCGATGAGCCCGGACACAAGGGCCAGGGGGACGAACACGACCACGTCCACCATGGTGATCGAGAGCGCGGCAAACCCGATCTCGTTTCTCCCCTTCAGCGCCGCGACGCGCATCTCGTCCCCCTTCTCCAGGTGCCGGTGGATGTTTTCGAGCACAACGATCGAGTCGTCCACGAGAATGCCGATAACGAGGGAGAGCCCGAGGAGCGTCATCAGGTTGAGCGAGAAGCCGAAGGCCAGGATCATGATGAACGTCGAGACGAGCGACGAGGGGATGGCGATCATGACGATGACCGAGTTCCTGATGCTGTGGAGAAACGCGAGCATCACGACCGCGACGAAAATGATCGCCAGGACGAGATCGTGCTTCACGGCGTCCGCGGCTTCCACCGTGAACGTGGACCCGTCCTGGGCGACCTCGAACGCCAGCCCGATCCCCGCGTATTCCTTCTCCAGGTCGGCCATCTCGGCGCGCACCACCTTGCTCACTTCGACGGCGTTGGCGTCCCCCTGCTTCTGGACGATGATCCCCACCGAGCTCTTGCCGTTGATCCTGCTGAGCTGCGTGTAGTCCTTCCGCCCGTCTTCGACCTCCGCCACGTCGCCGACCCTGATACTCCCCCCCTGGCGCGTCGTGCCGATCACCAGGCGCCGGAGTTCGTCCATCGACCTGTATTTTCCCGCGAGCCGGACGATGTACTGGGCCGATCCCTGCTCCACCTTCCCGGTGGGAAAGTCGAGGTTCGACGCGCGGATCATCTGGTCGACCTGCAGGAGGTTCAGGCCGCAGGAGCGGAGCTTCTCGGCGTCGATGTTGACCCTGATCTCCCGCTCGTCGCCGCCGACAAGCGTGATCTGCCCCACCCCCTCGAGCTTTGCCAGGCGCGGCCTGACCAGGTCGTCGAGCATCTTGAAAAACCGGCGCGAGGGGATGTTTCCCGTGGCGCCGATGCGGAGGACGGGAAGCTCGTCCAGGGCGAATTTCGAGAACGTCGGGTTCTTGGCGCCGGAGGGGAGCTTCGAACTCACCTCGCTCACCTTCCGCTGGGCGTCCTGGAGCGAGATATTCACGTCGGCGCTCATCGTGAATTCCATCGACACGAGGGAGACTCCTTCCGAGGACGTGGCGTACACGTTGGCGACCTTGTCGATGCCGGAGACGGCGTCTTCGATCACCTTTGTCACGCTGGTCTCCACCTCGGCGGGAGAAGCGCCGGGGTAGATCGTGGTGATGGTGACGTACGGCGGCGTGATTTTTGGGAGAAGCTCGTACTTGAGCTGCGTGTAGCTGAAGATACCGAGGACGCCGAGAACGGAGAATACGACGACGACGAGCGTCGGACGCTTTATCGATAATTCTGTAATTGTCATGGGGTGGACTCTCCACGTCAATGTGCGGAGAAAAAAAAAGGCCCCCCGGGATACAGAGGGCCTATAGCGATGAACAGGTGCAACGAACTAATATATCCGATCTTCAGCCAATTCTCAAGACTTTTGCCCCCTTTATGATCCGATTTTTGAGCTGAACGAGGGCCTCATTTGCACGGGCAAGGGGAAATTCCTCCACCTCCGGCTTCAGTGAGATGGCGGCGGCGATATCAAGGAATTCACGGACGTCGCGCCGCGTGACGTTGGCGACGCTCTTGATCTCCTTCTCCATCCAGAGGTGGGAGGGGTAGTCCAGGCGGAGGAGGGCCTGCCTGTCCGCATCCTCCTTCCGGATCGCGTTGACGACGAGACGACCGCCGGGCTCCAGGTTCTTCAATGCTTCCACGACCGGATTCCATGCCGGCGTCGTGTCGATGACGGCGCGGAGCTTTGCGGGCGCATCATCCCCGGCGTTTCCCGTCCACACGGCGCCCAGCTCACGTGCAAAGGCCTTCTCAGATTCACCCCGCGCGAAGACGTACACGGCGGTGCGCGGGTAGAGATGCCTGACGAGCTTGAGGACAAGGTGCGCCGAGGCGCCGAATCCCGTCAGCCCCAGCGCCTCCCCGTCCCGGATGCCGGAGAGCCGGAGCGACCGGTACCCGATAGCCCCGGCGCAGAGCAGGGGTGCGGCCTCGACGTCGGAGAACTGGTCGGGGATCGGGTGGACGAAATCCTCGCGCGCGACGATCCAGGGAGCATACCCGCCGTCCACATCCCTCCCCGTCGCGCGGAATTCCGGACAGAGGTTCTCGTACCCGTCGCGGCAGAACCTGCAGACGCCGCACGCAGAGTATATCCACGCGACGCCCACCCTCCGGCCGACGCTGAGGGCGCTCACCAGGGGCCCCGTCTCCTCGATACGCCCGACCACCTGGTGCCCCGGCACGACGGGAAGGTTCGGGGGAGCCGTCCTTCCTTCGATTTCATCCAGGTCGGTGTGGCAGACGCCGCACGCCGAAACCCGGATGAGCACTTCACGGTCACCGGGACGGGGGGCGGGGATTTCCGCGGGAACCAGGGGATGAGTCTCTTCCCGGAGGTCCGCGATCCGCTGCATCTGCATGACGTTCATCCGTCACCTCAGAGGCTGGCACGCTCGAGGAGGTCGAGCGAAGAGTGGTCAAGCGTGATCTCCACGGCGCGCGCGCTCTCCTCCCACTGCCGGACGCTCGTGGCGCTGACGATCGGGGCGGTGATTCCCGGACGGGAAAGCAGCCACGCGAGCGCGACAGAGCCCTGCGTGACCTCCAGGAGAGCGCCCACCGTGTCAAGCGCCGCAAGTATCCGGAAGCCGCGCTCGTTGAGATACTTCCTGAGCCCGGCGCCCCGGGGGCTTTTCGCAAGGTCGCTCACCGAGCGGTACTTCCCGGTGAGGAACCCGGCCGCCAGGGGAAAATAGGGGATCACGGCCAGATGCCTGGCGCGGCAGAGCCCTTCGAGCTCCTTTTCGTACCCGGCGCGCTCGTACAGGTTGTAATGAGGCTGCATTGTCTGGTAACGCGGGTACCCGTTTTTCTCCGCAGCGGCAAGCGACTCGGAAAGCCTGGCCGGCGTCAGGTTCGACGCGCCGATCGCCCTGACCTTCCCCTGCCGGACAAGGAGCGAGTACGCCTCGAGCGTCTCCTCGACCGGGGTGCCGGGATCGTCCCTGTGGGTCTGGTAGAGGTCGATGTAATCGGTCTGCAGCCGGCGGAGAGAATCCTCCACCGCGCTCATGATATAGCCCTTCGACAGCCCCTTCTTCCCGGGGGCGAGCTCGCTCCCCACCTTTGTCGCGATCACGATCCTCTCCCTGTTCCGGCGCAGGGAGATCCACCTGCCGATCATCGACTCGGATTCCCCCCCTTTGTGACCCGGGACCCAGGTCGAGTAGGAGTCCGCGGTGTCGATACAGTTGAACCCGGCTGCGGTGAATGCGTCGAGGAGTGCAAACCCCACAGACTCCTCCACCGTCCAGCCGAAGACATTGCCGCCGAATATCAGCGGTGCGATCGAGATACCTGACCCGCCAAGCGCGCGCCGTTCCACGGAGTTTACCCCTTTCTTCTCAAAGTAAAGAAAAGGGGGCCGATACTCAACATCGGCGCGCATCATCTGCGGCGCGCAGGGCGGAAGACAAAGAAGCTGCGGAACACGCGGAAGAGGAGGTAGAGCATAAATCCGATGGCCGAATAGTAGATGTAGTGCTCCCGCTTCTCGGCGCCGACCGAAAAGAACTTCACCGCCGTGAGCACACCGGCGCCGATCATGTACATCGGCCCCATGTTGAAGAACGAGCCTTCCTCGGCGGCGCGGAACGCCCTGATCTCTCGCCGCCCGAGCGTCCCCTGTGTCGCCGCCCTGTACATGAGGTTCTTGATGTTGAAGGGATTGCCGTCTGCGGAGGTGAGTATCTCCTTTCTGCACATCGCCGGGTCAACGACGTTCAGCGGATAGCGCATCATCAGATGCGATACCAGCGCTTCGGCCTCGGGCGCCGGGAGAGGCTCGAGGTGGATTCGTTCGAACGAGGACCAGAAGCCGCGGAAGGCTTCAACGTCCTTCGTCTCGATCGCCCCCCCGCACATGACGGAAAGGCGGAGCAACGATTCAAAGAACGGCAGGGCCGGGAGGGGGATCCTTTCGAGGTTCTTCACGAAGAGCACGTACCGTATCCCGCTTCCGGCCATCGCGCTCAGGATCTCCGACTGCATCCCCCTGTTCCCGAGCCGGGCGAACTCCTTCTTCAGGACCGACCAGTCACTCCGCTCCCCCGTGGAGGGAACATCGAGGACCCCTGCACGGTAAAGGCCGCCGGCGATCTCCTTCAGGCAATCGCCCGGCGGGGCGGGGGTACTGACAAGGAGCATCCGCTCCCTGTTCACGGTCGGGAAGGGGACGCGGAGGTCCACCCTGTGCCGCACACCGGTAAGGAGAAGCCTGGCCTCCCTCATCAGGCTTGTCTTGCCGATACCGTAACTCCCCGTGATGAGCGTGTGGCGGCCTTCCGCGAGGTTCTTCATGACGCGCATCAGCTCCGTCTCCCTCCCGAAGAACGACTGGTCATGCCGGGCGTCGTGTCTGTCCGTGCGGGGCGCCACTGGCTAGCGCTTTCCGAGGAAGAACCCGCCTCCGGTGAATGGGAGCGGGAGTGAGTTTCCGGCCGGGCCGAACCGGTTCTTCACAACGGAGAGAGTCCTCAGGCCGGGCTCCCCCTCGCAAAACGAGAGCGCAAGGACGCAGTCCACGGCGTGTTCGAGCATTTTCGGTCCCGCCGCCTTCAGCCCCTTGGTGACCTGTCCGACAAGGAGAAGGACGAACCCCTTTTCCTGCGCAAGCCTCCGGAGAATGCCTGTGCACCTCCGGACCTGCGCCGCCGTGCCGGGGAGTGAATCGGAGAGATCCGTGAACGCCGTCTGGATCGAGTCGATCACGAGAACGCGCGGGAGCGCTTTCTTGACGTGCATCTCGACGAGCGTCACGTTCGTCTCGAACAGGACGGAGATCAGCCGCGAGCTGATGTGAAGCCGGTCCGCCCTGAGTTTGAGCTGCTCGATGGACTCCTCCCCCGACGCATAAAGAGACGCCGCGCCGGAGGAATCGAGTATCTGGAGGATCAGCGTCGATTTTCCCGCGCCCGGAGGTCCGGCCAGGAGGACGGAGGTTCCCGGAACGAATCCCCCGGCGACAAGCCGGTCAATCGCCCCGGAACGCGTCTTCAGCCGCGCGCGCGAACACGCCCGCACATCGGGGAGGGGAACAGGGAGCGGCCCGGGAGCGCGCGCTTCCCGGAGGCTCCGGCCGGACATCCATGCGCCGCACCAGGGGCAGAGTATGCCGAATTCATCCCTTTCGTTTCCGCAGCGCGAGCACCTGTACGTCATCACGGTTCGGGGGGAAGTTTCCGGAGTATGAAGACGATCCTCTCCCTGGCGCCGGCGGGTTCCCGGCGCACGTCGATCAGTATGCCGCGCCACGGCGACCGGAACTCCGAGCGGAGCGACAGGGTCTCTTTCTTCGCACGCAGCTCCGCATCCGCGAGCGCGAAGTGCGCCCGCTCGAGGGCCAGCTTCCCCGCCATGAGGTCCCGCCCGGCAAGGAGCTTGCCGAGAGCCCGTTTCGACCTCTCCCGCTTCAGCTCCGCGTGCGCGAGTGAAGCCGGGGAGGCATACCCGCGGGCGACAAGTTCGGCCGCGCCCAGGTATTCGACGGAATCCGACGCAAAGGCGACAAGCGCGTCGGCAATCGCCCGGTCCAGTGCGAGCAGAGCCGACCGACCTCCGGCTTCGGAGGTCCGGCGCTTCCTGTCGTTCAACGCCCCCAGCTCTCCCGTGACTGCGGGGAGGGTCCTGCGCGCGAGGATCTCCCCCGCCTGCACGGTGTCCCCACTTTTTTTCAGGAACGAGATCTGCTCCCCGGAAGTCACCACGAAGGCGAGGGAAGTCCCCCCCGGCCCGATGGACGGGGGAGTCTCCGTGCGCCGGGACGACACCTCCCTGTGTACCGTCTTGATGACGACGGTACCGGCCGTCGCCTGAAGAAGGGAGAGATTCAACTCCCTCAGGTCGCCGCCGCGGGCATAGTTCAGGCGGAGGCGGTGGCCCGAACAGGAGACCGCGGCAAAACAGGCAACCCGGGCCGGGATCACGGGCGTCTCCGCCGTGACGATTTCTCCGAAGAAGTACGATTCGCCGGATGAATCCCCCTCCGCCTCGAGCGCCCCGAGCGGCCGGCCCCCCATATCGACGGTCCGCACCGTCGTACGCGCGGGCTCTCCCCGTACGCAGACGATGTTGTCGGCGACGAAATCCGATTCGAATTCCCTCCCGACGGTGTGGAGCCTGCCGTCGGCGCCCAGGAAGACAAGCGACCGGGGATTGAGCGCGCCGACGACGGGGAAGGTGCCCTTGAGTGTCTCACACCCGAGGTTATCGTGCGCATCGATCGTTGCAGAGACCGTCCCGCTCCGCGCGAAGACCTCGTAGTCCCTGACGGCGGACTCGATCGAGTGCTGGGCAACCCGGATGAACCGCTCGTACCCCTGGTACGCAATGAACCAGGCGGGAATGCACGCCGCCAGGAAAAACAGTCCAAGCGCCCGGTCGAGCTTCGAGGAGGTCTCGACCCTGAATCGGTGCGGAGCGTTCGCGTCGAAGGGGAAGACGCAGCGGACGCCGGAGAACGGATAGAAGAGCCGGACCCCGTTTCTTGTGCAGGTGTCGAGGACCGGGTGCGAGGCGTACCCGAGGATGATACAGGCGAAGAGATCGATCCCCGCCAGGAGGGGGACCAGGAAGAGGAGAACGAGGACGGCGATGCACAGGATGGAGTGGGTCAGCGTCCGGTGGCCGAACCTCCTCTCCAGGAAACGGGTCACCGGGGGCACAAGGCGGCCGATCGTCGTCGCGCCGCTGTCGATATCGGGAAGTATCGACGCCACAGCGACCACGAGCGTGTTGAGGAGCGTCAGCCCGACCCCCGCGCTTGTGAGGAGGACAAGATAGAGGAGTTCTGCAAAACCGACGTGCGTGGTTGCTTTCATCAAACATCCCGTCATTCAGAGAGCCGCCGGAAACATTCCTGGACGGCTCTGTCGACGCCGT
>DATJPH010000333.1:0-4376 GCA_035506475.1 Bacteroidota bacterium
GGCCGACGAGAGCGGCACGGACCATCCCGGCCGCTTTGACTTTCCCGTCGATCGAATACCCGGCGATGTGCGGGGTGCCCAGAGCGGCGAGCCCCAGGAGCCCGGTGTCGATCAGCGGCTCCCCTTCCCATACGTCGATGACGGCGGCAGCGATGTGACCATCACGCAGTGCACGTGAGAGCGGAGCGGTCTCCACGACCGCCCCGCGCGACGTGTTGAGAAGTATCGATCCCGGCTTCATCCGACCGATCCGTCCGGCGTCGAAGAGGTGGTATGTGGGATCGCTCCCGGTCCGGGTCAGCGGGACGTGGAGCGTGACAATGTCGGCCTCCATGAGCGCATCCAGAGGGAGAAAAGCGCCTCCCCCCTCTTTGCGCGCGCGCGGAGGATCGTTCTCAAAGACCGTCATGCCGAGCGAGCGGGCCATGCCGGAGACCCGGGAGCCGACGTTTCCGACACCGACGATCCCCAGTGTCTTCCCGCGGAGCCCGAAGCCGCCCCGCCGCGCAAGCGTGAGGAGGGCGGCAAGCACGTATTCCTTCACGGAGTTGGCGTTCGAGCCCGGGGCGTTTGCGAAAGCAATTCCCTTCGAGGCCAGATAGGGAATGTCGATATGGTCCGTGCCGATCGTGGCGCTCCCGACGAATCGGACGGCGCTCCCCTCGAGGAGCCCGGGTCCGACTCTGGTCTCGGAGCGTATCACGAGCGCACCGGCGTCCCTGACGTTCGCCGGCGTGACGGCAGTCGTCTCAAGAAGCGTCACATTCCCCAGCCCGGCGAATGCGGAACCTGCCAGCGGGATATTCCTGTCAACGGCGATATTCACGCCTCTTCCCACTTCGTGTGGAAGACCACTTCCCTGTCGTTCCGCCTGTACGTGTGCGCACCGAAGTAATCACGCTGCGCCTGCAGGAGGTTTGCCGGGAGGGAGGCGCTCCTGTAGCTGTCGAAATACGCCAGCGCGCTCGTGAAGGCCGGCACGGGGATCCCCTGCGTGACCGCGGCGGCGATCACGTTTCGCCACGCGGCCTGATAGGAGGTGAGTATGCCGGAGAACCAGGGGTCAAGAAGGAGGTTTGCAATCGAGGGATTCTTCCCGTACGCGTCATTGATCTTCCCCAGGAAACGGGCCCGGATGATGCACCCGGCACGCCAGAGGAGCGAGATCCTCCCGAAATTCAGCCCCCACCCGTACTCGGCGTCGGCGGCGCGGAGAAGCTGAAACCCCTGGGCATAGGAACAGATCTTTGAACAGAGGAGCGCTTTCCTTATCAACTCAAGGAATACCGTTTTGTCTCCCGCGAAGGCGATCTGTGGTCCCTTCAGGACGGCGGAGGCGGCGACCCTCTCCTTCTTGAGTGCGCTCAGCGTCCGCGCGAAGACCGCATCCGCGATCGTGAGGGCGGGGACGCCGAGATCAAGCGCCACCTGCCCCGTCCACTTCCCCGTCCCCTTCTGTTCGGCGGTATCGAGTATGACGTCCACGATCGGCTTCCCCGTTTCAGGATCCTCCCTGCGCAGGATCTCGGCGGTGATCTGTATAAGGTAGCTGTTGAGTTCCCCCCTGTCCCATTCGGCGAAGACATCCGCCATTTGAGGCGGCGTCATCCCCAGCAGGCGGCTCATCAGGAAATAGGCTTCGCAGATTATCTGCATGTCGCCGTATTCTATCCCGTTATGGACCATCTTGACGAAGTGCCCGGCTCCCCCCTTGCCTATCCAGTCGCAGCAGGGAACCCCGTCATCGGTCTTCGCGGCGATCGCCTGCAGGGGCGCTTTCAGAAGCGGCCACGCCGCGGGATTTCCGCCGGGCATGATCGAGGGGCCCCGGAGCGCCCCCTCTTCGCCGCCGCTGACGCCGGTGCCGACGTAGAGTATCCCCGTCCCCTCGAGCGACTTGAGCCGGCGCTCGGTGTCGGCGAAAAACGAATTCCCCCCGTCAATGAGTATGTCTCCGGAGGAGAGTCCCCCCTTCAGGTCGTTGATGACGGCGTCGACGGGCTTGCCGGCGGGAACCATCATCAGTATGCGCCGCGGCGGTTCGAGCGATGCGATGAACTCGGCCGCGGAGCGGGCCGGGGCTGCGGCCTTTCCCGCCATCACCCGGGCGAAGTCGTCCACCTTCCTGCCGTCGGCGTCGTACCCGACGACCGAAAAACCGTTCCGCTCCAGATTCCTGGCGAGGTTCTGCCCCATCACGCCGAGCCCGACGACACCAAAGTGATACCTGTCCACGATCAGCTCCTTATGTAGTTGTTCCGGATGTCAATGTACGGAGGTCCGGTCGAATGAGCAAGAAATCGGGGGGGTTGACAAATCCGCAAATTCTGAGTAAAGTTACAGACACGCAGACGTTCATTGCAACGACCTCCGGGAGACGACGATGGCCGACACACAGGCCGGGCGCACGGCGCAGCAAGAGAACACGTTCACGCGGAGGAGCCTGTTGAAGCTCTCGCCGCTCCTCCTCCTGGCAGGCTGCGACATGACCCCCGAGGGGAAGACCGAATCGTTTCTCCGATCCTTCCAGAAATTCAACGACTGGTTCCAGTCGAAAGTCTTCGACGGCTCACGGCTCAGCACCGAATACTCCGCGGCGGACCTCACCCCCGAGGACGGATTCCGCATCAACGGCAAGGACGACGATTATCCGGATGTCGACCCGGACTCGTGGACGCTCGAGGTGGACGGCCTCGTCCGGAAACCGGGCCCCTATACGCTCGAGGCGATCGCCGCGCTCCCCCGCAGGGTCATGAACACGCGGCACTGCTGCGTCGAGGGGTGGAGTATGATCCCCCGCTGGGGGGGGACGCCGCTCGCCGAATTCCTCCGGATGGTCGGGGCCGACACGGAGGCGAAGTACGTCGCCGTCCAGTGCGGGGACGATTACACGACCTCGTACGACATGCCGAGCGCGCTCCACCCGCAGTCGCTCCTCTGCTACGAGGCGTACGACAAGCCCCTGACGCTCGCGCACGGCGCTCCGTTGCGCATCGTCATGCCGACGAAGCTCGGCTACAAGAGCGCGAAATGGATCACGAAACTGACCGTCACCAACACGAACACCGGCGGCTACTGGGAGGACCAGGGGTACGACTGGTTCGCGGGGATATGAGTATGAACAGGGGAAAAAGAGAGTTCCAGCACCCGTTCCTGGTCAGGGCGACGCACTGGGTGAACGTCATCGCGCTCGGGATCATGCTGACGAGCGGCCTGAGGATCTACAACGCGTCCCCGATCTGGAACTTCACGATCCCCGATTCCCTGACGCTCGGGGGATGGCTTGCCGGGGCGCGCATGTGGCATTTTTTCGGGATGTGGCTTTTCGCACTCAACGGCGCGGCCTGGTTCGTCTACAACCTCCTGACCAGGCACGGGAGGCAGACGACGTTCTTCCGCCGGAAAGACGTGCCGGGGGTCCTGCCGATGATCCTCTACTATCTCAGGATACGGAAAGAGCACCCCCCCGCCGGCAAATACAACCCCCTCCAGAAGCTCGCCTACACGACGATCCCGCTGGCGGCGCTCGGTTCGGTCCTCTCGGGCATGTCGCTCTACTGGCCCGTCCAGTTCGGATGGCTCGCCCGGCTCTTCGGGGGTTACGATACCGCCCGGATCTGGCATTTCGTGTGCGCGGGGGGGCTGGTCCTCTTTTTCGCGGGGCACCTGCTCATGGTGGTCATCGCAGGGTGGGCCAACTTCCTTTCGATCATCACCGGCTGGAAACGCGTCACGGACTGATATCCGGCCCCGCATCCCCGCCGGGGGGGCGTCCCGCCTTCAGAGGCTCCTGATCGCCCTCAGCGCCTTTTCAGCAGTGCGTTCCCCTTCCCTGACGATCTTCCCGATCGATTGAAACTCGGCCCACCCGTACGACCCCACGCGCGGCCGGAGGACGACCGCCGCGCTCTTCAGGTTGTATTCGGTCAGGCGGAGCCGGGCGATGGCGCCGGCGCGGAGCACGACCTCGACGGCGTTCGTCATTCGCGTCCCTTTCACCGAGCGGGTCACCGTGACGGCAACCACCGGGAGCCGGGAAATCCGGAGCGCGGCGTCGACGGGGACCATGCTCGTGGGAGCGCCGTCGACGAGCAACCTGCCGTTCAGCAAGACGGGGGAGACCACGCCCGGGATGGCGGAGCTCGCGGCCACGGCCCTCAGCATGAACCCGCTGCGCGACGTCACCTCGCGCCCAGTGCGGATATCGCAGGCGACGGAGGCGAAGGGGATCGAGCACTTCCCGAACGGCACGTCGTCAAGGAGGTGGGAGAGAAAATCGAGGAGGACCGGCACCTGCACGATCCCGGGGGACCAGACGGATTTCACCATCCCCAGCCCGCGCTTCATGCGGCCGTAAAGGGAGGAGACGGTCCGGA